>JBDUAX010000496.1:0-3440 GCA_040004455.1 Gemmatimonadaceae bacterium | reverse complement strand
CGCGATACGTCGCTCAATGCTACGGCGTAATCTGCGCCGCGCCACTCACCTTCCCTTCGGCACCACCACCAAAGACGAAAATCTTTCCCGCATTCACGCCCGTTGTAATCACACTCGCCGTGGGCCGGCGCCTGGGCGTTGCCATGTAACCCAACGGTGAAAACGTGCGCGACACGGGATCGTACGCTTCGGCCGTTCCACGCACCCAGTTGTCGAGACTTTCACCACCGATGATGGCCACGCGTCCATCACTCATGAGTGCCGCCGCGTGATGCTTGCGCGGCACCGACATCGCGCCGTTCACTGTTTCGAATTGTCCAGTAGTTGGGTTGTACAGTTCCGCCGTCGCGCCATCAGTCGCGTCGTTGATGCCACCCACAATGAGCACTTTTCCATCGGCGAGGCGTGTCGCTGTGTGCCCCGAGCGCGCTTTCGACATGCTACCGGTGAATGCAAACGTTCCAGCAACAGGATCGAAAATTTCGGCCGACGCGAGCGTGGTGAAAACCGCCGCGTCGTATCCGCCTACAATGAGAATGCGACCGTCGGCCAGCGGTGTGGCCGTAAACATTCCGCGCGCACTCTTCATTGAAGCCGAATATGGCGTGAATGTGTTCGTGTTGCCGTCGAACAGTTCGACGAGCGATGTCGATTGCCAACTCGGCCTGCCATACGGCACGGGCCCATTGAAGCCGCCCAGCACCGCAATTTTCCCTGCATTCGCGCCGGTGGTAAGTGGTACCATTTGATGAAACAGTCGACGCGTCGTCATGTTGTTGGACGTCGGCGACGATGTACCGCTCGCAACGTTCAGAATCTCGGCCGAGTTGTAGGCGAGATCGAATTCCTCCACGCCGCCCGAAACCAATACGCGGTTCGCATCAATCGCGATCGCTTCCGATTCAATGCGCGGTACTGTAAGCGTTGGCCCGTTTGTGAAAGTGCCTTGCGCCGCGTTGAATATTTCACTCGTGGTGAGCGACTCATACGCACCACGCGAACGTTGTCCGCCAATGAGCACAATGCGCCCGTCGGGGAGCGTTGCGGCCGCGTGTTCGTAACGTGATGTGAGCGGTGTTGACGTGGTGGTGGTGAATGCGGAACCAAGCGGCGCGGTGATGTTGGCCGTGAAGCTGGCGGATACTGATGGATCGGCGACGCTTGTGGTTTTCACCGTCACTGCACCTGTTGACGACGGAACAAAACCGCGGAAATAGTCGACGGGAATAGTGGTGCCGCCGCTCAATGGATTCACCGTCCAGTTCACATCTGTGCTCACGCCTGTTGGAGAGATGCTCCAATAAAACGTGAACATGTCGGCCGAGGTGAGTGTCGGGGTGGCGGGGGCGAGTAGTGTGAGTGTGACCTGACTTGCGACGCTGACAAGCATCGTTGCCGTGCGCGACGGTTGCAGCGCGTCCGTTGCGCGGAGTGTGACCGACGTGATTTGCGTGCCGGCGGTGAACAATCCGGTTGAGGAAACCGTGTTGCCATTGGCCGGGGCGTCGATTGTCCAAGTGGCGTTCGTCGCGACGTCGTTTAAGAAGGCGGTGAATTGTGATGTGGTGGTGGGGGCGATGCGCGGCGATCCGCTTATGCGAAATCCGCTGCCTTGTGTAACAACGATTGTTGCGGTTTTTGTTTGCGTGTTGTCTGCGATGCTTGTAGCGCGCACGGCGTACGAGCCCGGTGTGTTTGGTGCGGTGTATGTCGCGTTCGCGGGGCCGGTGCTGGCGATTGCGCCCGTGGATGCGCCGCCGGGGAGGTCCCAGGTGACGCCAGCGCTTGATGCGCCGGATACTGTTGCGGTGAGTTGCAGCGTGCCGTTGGTTGCGGTGGTCGGTGAAGGCGGCGCAATGACAATCGATATAACTGGTGCAGTGACCTGCACTGCGAATGTCGCATTTTTTGTCTTGTCCGCCACGCTGACTGCCCGCACCGTGAACGTGCCGGCCGCGAGTGGCGCCGTGTACAAACCGCTCGTGTTGATCGCACCAACATTTGTGGTGCCGGACGGATCGACGCTCCAGGTTACGGCGGTGTTGGTGGTGCCGGAAACAGTGGCGCTAAATTGGAAGGTGGAACCGGCCGCGAGCGCGCTGGATGGACCGTTCACCGTAACGACGATGTCCGGTGAAGGATCGATTGGCGTACTTTGGTCGCTTCCGCAGGCGCTGAGGAGAAGAAGCGCAGCGGTGAAGGCGGTTGTAAGACGTACAGTAGTAACACGCATTGAAGTCGGGGCTCGGCGTCGAGTAATCGGGGGTTGGACTGTCGTCGAATCTATCGCGGCCGCCGGCCAGTGTGACGCGGCAAATTACACCCTCTGGTTTTCTCAGTGCAAACTCAGTGGGAACTTCAACCCTGATCGCGCGTACCTCCTGCGGAACGACTTGTCGGCTAATTCGGGTTTCGGCGCCGAATATCCATGCAGTCCAATCGTTAATCAGAAGCTGAATGGTATGAAACCCCGTGTCTTGTCCGCAGTTCTCTTTGCGTCCGTCCTAATGTCGGCAACCGCTGCATCTGCGCAATCACGCTGGTCATTGGGAATCGACTACTCGGCGTTGCGGACAAATCTCATTACGCCAGATGACCCAACGCGCGCCGCTCTCAATCCATTGAGCAGTCAGGGGGCAGGTATTTCCCTGCAATGGCGCATTGCGAGCCGAGTTGCGCTTGAAGTCGATGCGATTTACGGTGCAGCCGGAGCCTCATGGACATCCGAATTGGCAAATGTGCGTGTCGAATCACGTATTCCAATGATGCAACTACCAATATTGGCGCAAGTGCGATTGCTAAATCGAGGACAGCTGTCTCTCGATGCAACTGCTGGGGTTGCGATAACTCGCGCGGCCAATGGGCGCTTGATTGATCGCACGTACGACCAGGAATTCGCGAACTTCCACACAAATCAATTCGGTTCCGCAGGGGTCATTGGCGGGCAAGTGTCCTACAATTTGAAGCTTCCGGTTCGACTTGCAGTGCGATACGTACACGGTTTCAGTTCGGTAAATCCCGGGGAGGATACAAAGCTTCGCGGAGTGAATGCGATTTTAGGTTTGCGCATTTTGCAGTGGTAACTGTGTAACGTTGTCACCCTGCAATTTTTGATCGTTTGCGCGAGACAGTCTATCGTCGGCAGCTAGATCAGTCACAAAGATTTGTTTTTTGCGTTAACCGCTATTCACCACCCAACCGCGCCGGCGACAACGGATCATGACTCGGCAGGTACGCAACGCCGCGTTTAACCAGTGATCGCACGCGCGCAAGCGTTGCGCGATGCAACGCAGGTTCGGCGACAAAACCCTGGTCGAGCTCGGCCTCGAGATGCGGCAAATCGTACGTCACATCTCCTGCAATAAGCACATCACCAACGCTCCGCCGAACAAGAAAACTCGTGTGCCCCGCGCTGTGTCCGGGCGTTGGCAGCGCGATAA
>JBDUAX010000495.1:0-3445 GCA_040004455.1 Gemmatimonadaceae bacterium | reverse complement strand
GCATCTGCCCACGGTGATTCAACTCATCCTCCACCACGTGATACCACGCCCAATGATGGTTCGCGAGCTCCGTCGTCCACGGCAACGCAAACGTCCCCGCTAGCCACGCATCGTCCTTCTGGGCCAAACCCTTCATTGTCATCTCGCGCACCCCCGCCAGCCGCGCCAAATGCTGCTCGACGGTCTGCCCCTGCGCCGCGACCCACGTCGCCTCGCCGAGCCTGAGAAATCGCCCATACTCCCCCCACTCATTCCCCGTCGGCTGGCGACCTTCAATGCTCACCACCTGATAAAACCACTCGACCGACGACAAGTGCGCCAGCATCGCTCCGATGGGATTCGCCTTGGCGTCGAACTGATAATCCAACTGCTCGACCGTGAGCTCCTTCACGGTGTCAACGACGCTCTCACGAGCGTGCACGAGCATCCCCGCCAAGGCGCCCACGACCGGCGTAAAACCGGCGGGCGCAACGATCTGATAGCGTCCGTGCGTATCTGTCATATCCGTTGTCCTTGATGATTTGAAATCCTTGAGGTCAGCGCACCCTCCCACCCGCCTACGCTACGCCCAGGCGCGCCGAATTTGCGCCTCACACACGCAACGCCGCTACAAGCCGCAGCTCCCACTCGCCGTCGTACTTCGCGTTGATCATCGCGCCTCGCGAACACACGTCCTGAGTGGTACTGTATGCGCTTCAGCGTCCCGCGTCCACCACCGTCTGCACCAGTTGGATGGAGTAAAACATGCTCGAACGAATCAACGCACGAATCCGCAAATCGCGCCACGTCATTGCGCGCTCCACTGCTGCATTGACCATGACAATCGGCGCCGCACTCTCCGCGTCGCAACTGAGCGCGCAAACACCCGAAGCGATCAAATTTGCACGCCTCGCTGGCATCGCCAACGACGGCCGCGTGGCCTTCACTTATCAGGACGACATCTGGACGGTCGATCCCGACGGAACGAATCCGCGCCGCATCACAGCGCACATAGCGCGCGATTTCTCGCCGCGCTTTTCACCCGACGGCAAGTGGCTCGCGTTCACCAGCAATCGCAACGGCAACAACGATGTGTACATCGTGCCGTCAGTCGGCGGTGAGCCGAAACAGCTCACATGGTTTGCCGGCAACGACGAAGCGTTGTACTGGACACCCGATGGCAAAAACATTGTCATGTCGAGCGCACGCGGCGCTGGAGCGTGGGGTTCACCACTCTATGTGCAGCCAATTGACGGATCCATCGCGACGCCACTCGGCATGGGCATAGCGCGCGCGGGCATGATCAGTCAGGACGGTTCGCAAATCGCATTTAATCGCAACTTGCCCAGCGCGTGGCGCAAGGAATATCGCGGCAACGCGGCGGCGAACATCGCGATCATGAACGTCAAGAACGGCGACATCAACGAAATCACCAATCTCGATTTGAAGCAATTCAAATCGATGGCGAACAACGTGTTCCCCATGTGGGGCGCGGATGGCATGGTGTACTTCGCCACCGAAAAAGACGGCCCGTACAACTTGTGGCGCATGTCTCCGAAAGGCGGCGCAATGCAGCAAGTCACGAACCATCGTGAAGGTGGCGTGTTCTTCCCGTCAATTTCTCCCGACGGCAAAAAGATTGTGTATCAAAACGATTTCGATCTTTACACAATTGATTTGCCAAATGGCAAACCGAAGAAGCTCGTGATTTCGATGGCGTTCGATCCGAAAGACAACAACATCCAGATTTTGCCCGTGCAAAGTCGCGCCGAGGGTTTCAGTATTGCGCCGACTGGCGATTACATGGCGGTCGACTATCATGGCGAAATCATGATAGTGCCAACGGAACAAGGTGTTGGCGAGAAAACGCAGGTCACGAACTCACCGTGGCGCGATCAAATGGAATCGTATTCGCCCGACGGCAAGAAAATCGCGTACGTCTCGGATGAGTCAGGTGATCAGGAAGTGTGGGTGTACGACATTGCAACAAGCACGCGCAAGAAACTGTCGAAATATTCGAGTGAGAAAAGCGGCATCACCTGGGCGTCGAATTCATCGAAGCTCGCGTTTTCGGCTGACAACCGCATTTTCGAAGTTGACGTTGCCGGTGGTGAACAGCGCCTGATTTCTCACAACGAAGCGGGCGGCTTCAACATCAACCAATACTCGACCGACGGAAACTGGATTCTGTATAGCCGGAGCGACGACGAGCAGAACACCGATGTGTACTTGTACGACATCAAGGCGAAAAAAGAATACAACGTTACGCAGAGCCCGTGGAACGAGCGTCAGGCGGCAATTACTGCGGACGGCAAGACCGTGGTGTTCACGTCCAATCGCGACGGCACAACGAATCACCTGTACGCGGTAACGCTGGCGAAGATTGTCGAAGATCCCAACGATCCACTCGTGCGTGAGCGGTTGCGTGTCGCAGCCGGTGGTCGAGGCGGCCGTGCAGGTGGCGCCGGTGGCACCGGCGATGTTGCGCCGACTGGTGATGGCGCGCCGCATCCGGATGTGAGCGACATCGAACGTCGCGCATTGGCGTTGACGACGGGAACGAGTGGTGTTGGTGGATTCTTCCTGTCGCGCGATGGCAAGACCGTCTATTACACAATTGGTGGTGGCGGTGCGGGCGGTCGTGGTGGTGGTAATGGACGTGGTGCGGCGGCGCCATCGGCCGAAGCCGCTGGTCTCTACAGTGTTTCCCTGGATGGTCGCGATCGCCGCCGTATCGCCTCGGGAACGTTTGCCGGCATGCAACCGACGGCTGACAAGCGTACGATCTATTTCCGCGGTACGGCTGGCGCAGCCGGTGGTGGACGGGGCGGCCGCGGCAACGCAGCGCCGGAAGTTGGATTTCCTGTTGAGCGTTTAACTGTTGGTCAGGGCACAGCCATCGCAGAGGGTGGCGCTGGCCGTGGCGCGGCAACGGGTGGCGGAGCAGGAGTTGGCGGTGGTGCAGCGGCGGCGGGCACTCCTGTAAACTTCGCATTCAATGTGCGCGTCGATCGCAAAAAAGAATGGCAGCAAATTTTCGACGAAGCGTACCGCGTCATGAAGTACCGCTACTACGATCCGAAAATGCACGGCAAAGATTGGGCGGGCATCAAAGCGAAGTATGAGCCGCTCATCAGGTACGCAGGCACGAACGAAGATGTGTACGACATTGCAAACGCTGCGATTGGCGAACTCAGTTCGTCGCACACCGGTGTGTCGGGGCCGGCGTCGAACAACGTCGATCGCACGTACAGCACGCGCTACCTGGGTGTTGAGTTGGAGCCTTCAGGCACGCGCTACAAGGTCACGCACGTGTATCGCGATGGGCCGGCAGACAAGGATTGGATTGACATCAAGAACGGCGATTACGTGATGAGTATCGACGGTCAGGATGTCAAAGCCGGTGATGACTACTGGAAGATTTTGAGCGCGACCGAGAACGAATACGTGCCGGTGAAAGTGTCGA
>JBDUAX010000494.1:0-3453 GCA_040004455.1 Gemmatimonadaceae bacterium | reverse complement strand
GGCCTCAAGTTTAGGAAACTTGCGCTCTATCCAACTGAGCTACGAGGACACGACTGCTCGCCGAATATAATCGCGAAGGCGCTGGGTTTGCTGCACTTCAAATTCGCACCGAATGACGGCAGCCAATTCAGTAGTGCAACAACGAATGAATGGGAGCGTCAATCCTCAGCGATTTGCTTCGAATGCCTGGAATTTCGGCCAGAACGGAAACACCAATCACGCTCCCGCCAATGCGCTCCACAAGCCGGCATGCCGCGGCCAGCGTGCCACCGGTTGCCAGCACATCGTCCACTATCAACACTCTGCCCGCATTTCCAAGCGCATCGGTGTGCATTTCAAGTGAGTCGATCCCGTACTCCAATGCAAATTTTTCACTCAATGTTTTCCATGGCAGTTTTCCGGGTTTGCGCGCAGGGGCAAACGCAGCGTGCAGCAATTGCGCGATGGGCACGCCAAAAAGAAATCCGCGACTTTCAATTCCGACGACATGTGTTATTCGCTCGTTCGCGAAAGGCGCCGTCATTGCCCGAATTGTTTCGCCAAGCAGATCCGCGTTTGCCAGCAAAGGTGTGATGTCTTTGAACTGAATTCCGGGTTTCGGAAAATTCGGCACGCTGCGAATGCAACTTGCGATTCGATTTGAAAGCGGTTCATCCATTCAACGCTCGCGCTGGATTACGAACGGAAACGGAAGTTCATCACTCGGTTGATCCGGAATTTCCCTGACAGCGCGAACGACGGCGCCCTTCGGTCCAATCGCCAATTCGGAAAGCAATCGCTCAATTACGATTGGATGACCACCCACACGGAGTTCAACACTTCCATCTGTTCTGTTGCGCACCCATCCACGGAGACCACCACGACGTGCGCGCTCACGTACAAACCATCGAAAACCAACTCCCTGCACCACACCTTCAACAACAATGTGTTTTTGATGCAGGGATACTTCGTCGGGCATTCTATCTTCGCCAGCCAAGTAGCGATGCAAGTACGCCCGCCAGCACGGCAGCATCACCAAGGTCTTGTTGTACTGCGGGAACTGGAACGTCGCCGGAACGCACGCGTTGAGCAAGTCCTTCCAGCGCACGCGCAGTGATCTCCGCGTACTGATGGGATGCGCTCATCGCTTCGGAGAAATCCACGTTTGCAATGTCTGGTCGTGCAAGGTCTTCACCGCTTGGTTCGGACGCGGCAAATGCGTCAATGTCGAACGCGTTGTCCGAAGCCGATAAATCTTCGAGCTCCGAGTCAGCTTGCCATTCGTGCGGCACAGACGCTTCTGCAATCGGATCAACAACAGACTCCGCGACCACACTGGATGTTGGCATGATGTCCATCCACTCATCGTCGTTCCACATCGGATGCGCAGCGGCGGCCCGTGATTCGGGTGAACTGTCGCTGGTGGATTTTTCGGCCGCATTCAGCAAGGCACGGGATGCGTCAATCGACGTCAATGATTCTGTGAGTTCGTCAAGGCGTTTGGCCGCCTCACCCATTGGCCACGTGTCTTCTGAAACCGGCTCAACATGCTCGTCGCTGTCTGTCTTGACGCCTGCGTCCTGCACAAATGCCTCAATCCAAGGAAGGCTCGAGACATTCTCGCTCGATGTCTCAGGCTCGACGACGACGTTCCCAATGGCCAGAGTGCCGATGGCCGGGGGCTCAACGCTCGCGGCAACGGTCGCGGCGCGAACTGCGCTGTCGCGATAGTCTTGCGGCACGAACGGCGCGAGGTTGGTGGTTGCCTTCGGAGCGAATGGCGACGGCAACGGCGAGGCCAGTTGTGGCGCTGCATACGGCGCGCGCAAAAGTTCGGTGCTGGAATTGGACGAACGTGATGTACTGGTCATGGTCGCTCCACGTGGGCGAAAGTGCGCACAACTACTGGCTGATGCAAATCGGCGAGAATGCCTGCGCGCTTAAGGTGACGGCCAACCGCCGGCCCCAATCAAGGGGACGAAGCGGACGGGTGCGATGTCACGTCTTTCCAGGCGATTTCCGCGCCTGGTAAAGACCGCGAGTGTTTGTTCGTCCCTCTCACCAATGGGAATCAACAGTCGACCGCCTTCCGCCAGCTGCTCCTCTAACGCGGGCGGCACCCTCGGAGCGCCCGCTCCAACAACAATTGCGTCGTACGGCGCATACTCGCGCCAGCCCAGCGTACCGTCACCGAGCGAGACCGAAACGTTAGAAATTGAAAGTTGCGTGAGAAGTTGTCGTGCGCGATCAAGCAGGCTGGCAACGCGTTCAACAGAGAACACTTGTGCGGCCAATTGCGCCAGCAAGGCCGTCTGATAAGCGGAACCTGTGCCGATTTCCAGCACGCGTTCTTTGCCCGTGAGTTGCATCTGTTCAAGCGCGCGCGCATGAACCCAGGGCTGCGAAATCGTCTGCCCCGCACCAATTGGTAGCGCTGAATCTTCGTAGGCACGACCACGCACTGACGGCGGTACGAATGCATGACGCGGCACCTGATCGAACGCGCGAAGCACGCTCAGATCGCGAATGCCCTTTTCCTGCAGCGTTTCAACGAGTCGACGCCGCGCACCTCGAAACTCTAGTTCGATGGGTTCCGCCACCATTCCTCAGCGGTTGCAAGTACGTCACGATGCGTGAGATCGAAATGCAATGGAGTGACAGAAATGTAACCGTCGGCAACGGCGCGGAAGTCGGAATCTTCGGCTCCACTCCAATTCACAGCACCACCGCCAAGCCACACGATATCGCGCCCCCACGGATCCTTCATGTGCGTCACCGATGCAGTAAAAACGCGACGTCCCAATCGCGTGAGCTTGACCCCCTTGATTTGATCCGCAGGAATGGCCGGGAGATTCACGTTGAGCAAAGTCTCTACAGGAAATGACGGAAGCGAAGTGAGATGCGCGAGCAATTTCGAAAGCGACTCGGTCTGTGTTTCGAGCAGCAAGTCTTCGCGCATGACGTTGCCCGCAAACGAAACGGCAATTGACGGAATACCGAGTACGAGTCCTTCCATGGCCGCGGCGACGGTGCCCGAATAGAGCACGTCTTCTCCCATGTTCGCGCCGTGATTGATGCCGCTCAACACGTAGTCTGCGCGTTCGGGAAGCAACGACGCGCACGCTATCATCACACAATCCGTTGGCGTTCCGTCAATCTGCCAACGTCGCTCGCCTAACCGCATCGGGCGCAGTGGATGACGCAAGGTGAGTGAATGACTGGTTGCGCTCTGTTCGCGATCGGGGGCAACGACCCATACCTCCCCCAGCGGAGCCGCCGCCTCTTCGAGAATTCGCAGCCCCTTCGCGTGAATCCCGTCATCATTGCTGATGAGAATTCGCTTCCCCCTTGTCGGATTACTCACGCGTTTCATCAGTGGTGCGACGACCTTCGAGAATCGCGTTCAGCGCTTCAAGGTCACGCTCCATCGCTTCAATTGTTTCTACCTGCAGCGCAGCGCGCGCGGCCGGTCGC
>JBDUAX010000100.1:0-11670 GCA_040004455.1 Gemmatimonadaceae bacterium | reverse complement strand
GCGCCCATCGCGACGAGTTTGTCAACAAAATACAAACGCGATTCGAACATCTTTTCGTGCATGAGAATCATCCCTTCGCACTGCGTGGCCGTGACAATCGCGATGGACATGACGTCGGCCGGAAACGCGGGCCACGGTTGATCTTCGAGCTTGGGAACGTGTCCGCCCAAATCACTTTGAATGATTCGTGATTGTTCGGCAGGAACGATGAGATCATCACCTTCGACTTTGCAGGAGATGCCGAGACGTTCGAAACCCATCAGCATACTGCGAAGGTGCCCAACGCCGGCCTTCTCAATTCGCAATGTTGAACGCGTTACGGCCGCGAGTCCGATGAACGATCCGACTTCGATGTGATCCGGACCGATCGTATGTGAACCGCCGTGCAGTGGTCGACCGCCATGCACCGTGTACACGTTTGAACCGATGCCTTCTATTTGCGCGCCAAGTGTGATGAGAAAATTCGCCAGGTCCTGCACGTGTGGTTCGCTGGCGGCGTTGCGTAAGATTGTGGTGCCGCTGGCGGCGACGGCCGCGATCAATGCATTTTCGGTGGCGGTGACGCTTGGTTCATCGAGAAAAATGTCCGCACCTTTAAGCGTTTTCGCTCGAAATGTGAATTTCTCACCAAGTTCGTATTCAGCGCCGAGTGCGTGAAGCACGTGAAAGTGTGTGTCGAGCCGACGTCGTCCGATGACATCGCCGCCTGGAGGTGACAACGTGACGGATCCACATCGAGCCAGTAATGGCGCCGCCAAAAGAATTGAAGCACGAATACGCGCACATAAAACGGGGTCGAGATCGGCTGCGCGCACTTCGCGTGCATGGATGCGCAATTCATTGTCACCGGACCACTGACACTCAGCGCCGGTCGTGCGCACGAGCTCAACCAATGTTTCAATATCACGAATTCTCGGGACATTTGATAATACGACTGGTTGATCGGTAAGCAGCGCCGCTGCGACGATTGGCAGCGCCGCGTTCTTGTTGCCCGCAGGTTTGATGGTGCCGGCGAGCTTTTGGCCCCCTTCAACTATGAACTGGACAGCAGACATTCGGGCGGGCTCAGGGGCACAGAGTGAAGAAGGTCGGGTAGGAGCTCGCTAAGGATCGCCGTATTCTCACGGGATCGTCAAGCGAGTGGCCCAGATTGCTCGTGTTGATTGCTTGACCCGCTCTCTGGCGCAGGGTACGATGCTCGTCATGACCTTCGCTCCGCAAATAACCGTGTGGCTGCTTCAAGCCGCAACGCTGCCCGACACGATCGTCGCCAAGACGATGCCCGCGCAGCGCAGCTGGTTCGACTACACGAGTGGGACGCTGCAGCTCATCGTGCTGATTCTCGCCGTTGTCGTTTTGGCGGCACTGGCGATTATGCTGGTTTCGCTCAAACGCGGTCTCGACTCGCTCAAAACGACTGTTGAGAAGTTGTATGCGGACAGCAAACCAATTGTGCAGCAGGCCGGGCACGTGGCGGCCGATGCGCGGGAAGTTATGGCGATGCTTCGCACTGATGTCGAACGAATATCATCGGCCGCCGAAGAAGTCAGCGCGCAGATGCTGGACATTGCTGCGACAACAGAACGCCGCATGGACGATATCAATGCTGTTATTGATGTCGTGCAGGGTGAATTGGAAGAAACAGTTCTTTCGACAACGGCCGCGCTGCGAGGTGTGAGACTTGGTGGACGCGCTATTGCCGGCGCACTTGGCCGAAAGAAAAAGAAGGGATTGCGCCGCGCGCGTGCGGACGACGAAGAAGCGTATTGAGCATGACGGTCGGTAGCAGGCGTCGATGGCAGCAGTGGTGTTTGGCCGCGGTCGTAGTGGGCATTGCGATTTCACTGACACCGAAAGATTTGTGGGCATGGACGCCCGGCACTCACGTATTTCTGGGAGATGCAGTTCTCAGGAATCTTTCATTGTTGCCGCCGCACGTAGCGGAATTGCTCGCTGCCTTCCCTTCGGATTTTTTGTACGGCTCAATTGCAGCCGACACGAGCATCGCGAAAAAATACGCCGCTGTTGGGCGACATTGTCATTCGTGGAACATCGGGATGGAAATTCGCGACAACGCCTCGGGAAAAGCGTTGAAAGCGTTTTCAATGGGTTACATGGCGCACCTCGCTGCAGACGTTGTTGCACACAATTTCTTTGTGCCGCGACAATTAGCCGTGACCTCGAGTACGACGGCATTGGGACACAGCTATTGGGAGAGTCGCATTGATACGCATATTGGTGATATCTGGCCAAGACGGGCCCGCGAATTGCTGTTGCTCGATCACGGTCGATCGGATGGGCATCTCGACAAAATTCTGAGTCCAACAATTTTTGGAAACGCAACGAACCGCCGAATTTTTCGTGGAATGGTTCGGGTTACGGATACCGATTCTTGGCAACGAATTTTTCAGCTGGTGTCGGAGAACAGTCGTTGGGATTTGTCGGACGCGGACGTGTCGCGGTATTTGATGCGATCGTACGACTACATCATCGACTTGTTGAGCCGTTGGGAGGGCAGCGAGCCCTTCGCGCTTGACCCAAGTGGCGACGAACCGCTACGAGCGGCCAAGCAAGTGCGAAGATTGGCGAGACGCGAAGGTGGAGAGGTTCGCACCGCGATTTCCGCCGACCGAATGTTTGGAATGCCGACATCTTCGCTGAGTTATGCGGCGCAACTCGAGTTGCCCCTTTTTCCCAACGTCAAATAAGTTTTACGCCAGCTTCACGCGCGCGGCGAGCAGCTGATTGAGTTTTTTGGGATCGGCGCTGCCCTTTGATTTGCGCATGACGTGACCAACCAGAACGCCTTGTAATTTCTGCTCTCCGCCAAGGAATCGTGCGGCTTCGGCGGGAAACTCTGCGATCACTTCATCGATCCAAACGACCAGTGCACTGTCATCGGAGATTTTAAGCAAGCCTTCGCGTTCGGCAATTACATTCGCGTCGTCGTTGGACGACTCCATAAATGTGAAAATCTGGCGCGCGGCGGTGTTGGATACCTTCCCTTCAACTTCCAGCCGAATCAAGTCACCGAGTCGCTTCGCCGAGACCGGATGCTCGTGAAGCGGAATTCCCGACGCATTCGCTGAAGCCTGCAACGGGCCGAGCACCCAGTTCGCCGCACGCTTTGCGTCACTCGATGTTGCAGCGATCGTCTCAAAACGGTCGGCCATCTGCACCGTCGCCGTCAGAACATCAATGTCGGCCGCCGGTATTTCGTACTGCGAGGAAAAGCGCGCGCGACGAGCGTCGGGCAATTCGGGAAGTGCTCTCCGTTTGTCGCTGATGAATTGCTCGCTCAGGACCAACGGTGGCAGATCCGGATCGGGGAAATAGCGATAGTCGTGACTCGCTTCTTTGCTGCGCGCCGGACGAATTTGTTCTTTGTGTCCATCCCACAGCATTGTTTGCTGAACGATCGTACCACCCGCGGTCAACACACTGCACTGTCGTGCGAATTCAATTTCGACAGAACGTTCGACGCCGGTAATTGAATTCAGGTTTTTGATTTCAGTGCGCGTACCGAATGCAGTGGTGCCACGAGGTCGCGCGGAAATGTTGACGTCTACGCGGAGCGAACCCTCTTCCATGTTTGCATCGGAGACATCGACGTACTCGAGAATTTGCTTTAGCGTGCGCACGTACGCGCCCGCTTGTGAGGAGCTCCGAATGTCGGGTTCAGAAACGATTTCAACGAGCGGGGTTCCCGAACGATTCAAATCGATTGCAGACGACGAGGCAAAACGATCGTGCACGGATTTGCCAGCATCTTCTTCCATGTGCACGCGCGTGATGCGAATGACGACTGGCTGTCCGTTTTCAATCAGGCCGATGTTGAGATGCCCTTCGGTCGCGAGCGGCTTGTCGAACTGAGAAATCTGGTATCCCTTGGGAAGATCGGGATAAAAATAGTTCTTGCGTGCAAAAATCGATTCACTGTGCACTATGCAGTTAAGCGCCAGTGAAGCGGTCGTTGCCAACTCGACCGCATGTTGGTTTAGCACCGGCAACGCTCCCGGAAGCCCGAGACAAACTGGACACGTGTTTTCGTTTGGCACTGCGCCGAAGCTCGTGCGACATGCGCAAAACGCTTTCGTTTGCGTTTTGAGCTGGCAATGCACTTCGAGGCCAATCACCATTTCGTAATCGGCCGTTGCCATCGAATTTTTCGATGAAGTGCTCATTGATGCGCGCTCGCGCCGAGTGCGTGTTCGAGGGCGTACGCAACGCGAAACATTGTTTCTTCATCGAAATGCGATGCAAGCAGTTGGCCGCCAACCGGCAAACGATCGACACGACCAATGGGCAGTGACATGCCAGGAATTCCGGCGAGATTCGCTGTCACCGTAAAAATGTCGCTCAAATACATTTCGTACGGATCGGACTTCGCGCCAAGCTTGAATGCAGTTGATGGCGTCGTTGGCGTGAGCAGCACATGCACGCCCGATGCGAAGACTCTTGCGAAATCCTGCGAAATGAGTTGACGAACTGATTGTGCGCGTTTGTAGTACGCGTCGTAGTAGCCCGCGCTCAACACATAAGTACCGAGCAGAATGCGACGCGTCACTTCGGCGCCAAACCCCTGCGAACGTGAGTTCTCGTAGAGCTCACGTAGCGAGTCACTTTCAGCGCGAATTCCGTAACGCACACCATCAAAGCGCGCGAGATTGCTTGATGCTTCGGCGGGCGCGACGATGTAGTAAACGGGAACTGCAAGATCTGTATGCGGCAAACTCACTTCGCGAATTTCGGCGCCGAGCGACCTGAGCGCATCGCGCGTACGTTCGCACAGTGCGCGAATATTCGAGTCGAGTGATTCCGGGAAATATTCGCGCGGCCAACCGACGACGATTCCAACGAGCGGTGCCGACGACTTTACCTCGCGGTGCCCGCGGAAATCAGGAACGTCAACTGCTGCCGATGTTGAATCGTTCGCGTCGCGTCCGGAAATGACCTGCAGGCCGAGCGCCGCGTCATCGACCGACTTTCCAAAAACGCCAATGTGGTCAAGCGACGATCCAAACGCGACGAGACCGAAGCGACTGACGCGACCGTACGTAGGTTTAACGCCAACAATCCCGCAGAACGACGCAGGTTGGCGAACGGATCCACCGGTTTCAGAGCCCAGCGCAATTCGCACAGTGCCTGTTGCAACCGCAACGGCCGAGCCGCCGGATGAACCACCCGGAACGCGAGTGTTGTCGATCGGATTGAACGTTGGACCAACCGCGCTATTCTCGGTGGACGAACCCATCCCGAATTCGTCCATGTTGGTTTTCGCGAGGAGCAGCGCGCCCGACGCGCGCAACTTCTTCACAGCCGTGGCCTCGAACGGGCTCACGTAACCGGCCAGAATGTTTGAACCGCACGTTGTTGGCATCGACAACGTCGCAATGTTGTCTTTGACCATCACCGGCACCCCGGCGAGTGCGAAATTGCTCTTGGTTTTTGAATACGTGAATTGCGCGCCGAGTTCACCCGCTGCGCGCAATGCGCCGTCGGCGTCGGAATACAAAATTGCATTGAGTCCGTTGCGACCCAGATTCGCCGACTCCATTTGCGATTTCGCTGCGGCGAGCGCCAACAGTGACGATTGCTCGCGCGAACGCACGCGCGACGCTGTCGTTGCGGCATCAACAATTATCAGCGCCTCCACTTCGGCGCGATTCACGACGCGTCCTCGTCGGCCGAGCTGCCGCTTGTCCCGTGCGTATCGAGGCGCGGAACGAGAAAAAATCCATCGCGCATTTGCGGGGCGAAATCTTCGCGCCTGCGTTCGAGGGGAACGGAGCCCGGAACATCAGGGCGTAACGGCATTCCTGCGACGGCCGGCGTATTTTCGTCTAACGCAGAAAGATCAGCGCGTTGCAAAACGTCCATGTGAATCAGGATGTGATTCAACTCGTCAACAAGAGTTGGAATTCGTTTAGCGGGAATAGCAAGTCGCGCCAGCGATGCGATGTGCCGAACGTCTTTTTCCGAAACTGACACCTATTCCCAATCCCTTTCGAGTTTTGCCTGTGCGATGACCAGTGTCTTGCGACCGATTTCTTCGTCGTCGAAATCGATGCGCACTTTAGCGTCGCGACCAGAGCCTGTGAGCTCCGCGATTTTCCCCGATCCAAACTTCGCGTGCTTCACCCGCTCGCCAACGCGTAGCATCGCCGCGTCTTGCGATTCATCTTCCGGCGAAACCTCAGGTTTCGCGGCGCGCGCCGGCGGCTTTCCACCGGACCACGAGTTCGGCGCTTTGCCGAAAGTGATATCGCTTTTGCCGTAACCTGCAGCGCTGCCGTATTTCGCACCAGAATTTCCGCCGCCAACTTTCCCCCATGCTCCCGCGGAGCTTGAGTCGCGGCCGGATGAACCGACGCCGCTGGCGTACTGGCCGCGGCCTTCGGAGCGCTGACGTTTGGTTCGCTGTTTTTCAACGAGCCCATTGGGAATGGTCCGTATAAAACGCGACGGCTGCGACATCATCAGTTCACCGTAACGACGGCGTTGCTCGGCAGTCGTGATGAAAAGCTTCTTCTCGGCGCGTGTAATGCCGACGTAGAACAAACGGCGTTCTTCTTCAAGCAAGTGCGGCTCTTCTGCGGCACGCGCCAGGGGAAACAATCCGTCTTCAAGACCACAAATGAACACCAATGGGAATTCCAATCCCTTGGCGTTGTGCATGGTCATCATCGTCACGGCGTCGGCGGTGGGATCGAGCTTGTCGACGCCGGCAACGAGCTGTGCGCCTTGCAGGAAGTGATCGAGTGGTCGCAGCCCGACTTCGCCGCCATCGTCTTCAACAACTTCGGCGGCACCAGCAATTAATTCGTCGACGTTGTTGATGCGATCACGACCTTCTTCACCTTCTGCGCGGAGATGATCTTTGAAGCGTACGGCCTCGACGATGTCGCGCAGTAGTTCATCGACTGCCGATTCTTTCGCACTTTCGCGGAAGCGTTCGATGAGCGCGACAAAACTCTCGAGGGACGTGCGTGCAGCGGGCCGTAACTCGGACAACAGATGCGACTCTCGGGCTATCTGCATAATCGGTTTGCGCTGCGTCTGCGCCTGTTCGGCCATCATCGCTACGGTCGCGTCACCCAGCCCACGTCGCGGTACCGAAATGGCGCGACGAAACGCTTCGTCGTCAGCCGGATTCGCAATCAGCTTCAAGTACGCCATCAAATCGCGAATTTCCCGGCGATCATAAAAGCGAACGGCACCAACGAGGCGGTATGGAATGTTGCGACGCCGAAATGAATCTTCAATGGCGCGGCTTTGCGCGTTGGTGCGATAGAGAATCGCGCAATCGCGTCGCAGCCAATCGCCACGACCAACGCGATCTTCAATAACATCTGCGACAAAATCGGCTTCGTCGCGTTCGTCCAGCGTTTCGACCAGCGTTACGGCTTCGCCAGCAGGTCGCGTCGCACGGAGAGTCTTGCCGCGACGTTCCTTGTTCTCGGAAATGACAGCGTTCGCCAACGTGAGAATGTTCGGCGTTGAACGATAGTTCTCTTCGAGCCGCACAATGCCTGCCCCCGGAAAGCCGCGCTCAAATTCGAGAATGTTTCGAATATCTGCGCCGCGCCAGCCGTAGATGGATTGATCGTCATCACCAACAACCATCACGTTGCCGTGACCGCCGCCCATCAATTGCACAAAGCGATACTGTGCGTGATTGGTGTCCTGGTACTCGTCAACCAAAACGTATTTGAAACGACGCTGATAGAACGCGAGCACTGCGGGATCGCGCTCCATTGCGCGCACTGGCAGCACCAGCAGGTCGTCGAACGTGACGGCGTTGGCGCGTTCGAGTGCGGCTTCCAAGTCGAAGTACACGCCGGAAACGGCCGTGGTGAATGTATCGCGCGCAGTTGTTGAATATTCCGAAGGGGAAACGAGTGCGTTCTTGGCGTCGGAAATTGCATTCAGCACCGCGTTCGGACTGAATTGCTTGGAATTCAACCCGCGGCGTTCGAGAATGCGCTTGAGCGCGCCAATCGTGTCATCTTCGTCGTAAATAGTGAAGCTCGACGTGCGCCCGACAGCAGGTGCAACTCCTCGCAGCAAGCGCGCGCCAAGTGCGTGGAATGTGCCGCACCACATGCCCTTGGGTTCATAGCCAAGCTGGCGTGCGATTCGTTCACGCATTTCGCCGGCTGCCTTGTTCGTGAATGTCACAGCGAGAATTTCGTGCGGCTTTACCTCACGTTCGGAAATCAATCGCACAATGCGCGTAGTCAGGACACGAGTTTTTCCTGAACCCGCACCGGCAAGGACAAGCATTGGCCCGTCATCGTGTGCAACGGCCTGGTGCTGCGCCGCATTCAAGCCACTCGTTGCGTTGTCAAAGCGTGGCGGTGGCGTGAGTCGAACCGGCTTTATCTCTTCAGGCGCGCTGTCGAACAGCGAGCCCCATCCTGTCGTTGTCATGCACGCAAGATAACGTCGAAAACAGCGCCGTGGTCTGTCTCAACGAGTATCAATTTGCCGCCGTGATTTTCCTCTACAATTCGACGCGCCAGTGACAATCCAATGCCCCATCCGGCTTGTTTGGTGCTGAAACCCGCATCGAATATTCGCTTGCGCAGTTGCCTGGGAATTCCGGGTCCGTCGTCGGCGACGCGAATGCGCGCTCCACCTTCTGGCAACGGGTGCGCCGAAATCTTCACCGAACCGTTGCGCCCGCCCAACGCGTCGATTGCGTTCTTGATAAGCACTTCGAGAACCCATTCAAGGAGTACGCCGTCGCCGCGCACCAAGACCGCGTCGGCGGGGCGTTCGGACGTAATCTGTACGGTTTTGGATAGAGTCGGCGCGCGCGCCGCAAAGTATGCGGCCAGGCGTTCCGCCAATGCCGCTGCGTCAACTTCGTCGGTGCGCGGAGGGCGGCCGATGCGCTCAAATCGATGCGACACGCGGTCGAGTCGCAACAAGTCTTGCTGCATTGCCGAAATTGCGCGTTTCGATGTTGCATCGCCTTCGCGATCTTCGAGGAGTTCAAGCCATCCGCCGAGCGATGAGAGCGGGGTGCCCAGTTGATGCGCGGCTTCGCGCGCCATGCCGGCCCACACTTTTTCGCGATCGGCGCGACCGCGCTCACGCAGCGCGTAAAAACCGAAGATGAGCAGCAGGACGATTGCCGCCGCTTGCAATGCAGGAATGATTTGCAGTCCGCGAACAATTGGCGAATCGCCGTAATGCACGGTGCTCAACCCCGGCTGCACAATTGGGGCGTTCCGCTTGTCGAGCGTGGCGATGTACTCGAGAGCACGCGTGGTATCGCTCAGCTCATCGTCGGCCACGTTGGCCCATATCGACGCATGCCCGTTTTTGTCAGTCACGACAATCGGAACGCCTGACTCCCTAACAAGCTGTATCAGATTCAGAAACGCGGCGCTGGTTTGATCGCCGTTATTGGAAGCAGTGTCTTGCTGCGCCCGAATGGCAATGTCGTACATCTTGCCCTGGGTTGCTGCAGCGACACGCAATTGCTTCACAACCTGTCGCGTGTACACGACGTACCAAGTCAGCAGCAGCAGAATTGCAACGGCCACGATTACAACGGAACGACCGCGCCGGCGCATTCGGGTAACGGTTTAGCGAAGGGTGCGCGCGGCGCGAATGCTCATCCGAGTGTCTTGCGACCCATGTACGTATGCAAAGCATCGGGCAAGGTCACCGTGCCATCGGCCTGCTGATAGTGCTCGAGAATGGCCGCGATGATGCGGGGAAACGCCAGCGCTGATCCGTTCAGTGTGTGCACAAATTTCGGTTTCTCACCCGCGGCGGGGCGATAGCGAATGTTTGCGCGACGCGCTTGAAAGTCTTCAAACAGGCTGCAGCTCGAAACTTCCAGCCATTTTTGCACGCCGGGCGCCCACACTTCGAGATCGTATGTTTTTGCGCTGCCGAAACCCGTGTCGCCGGCGGCAAGCAGCACCACGCGATATGGAAGCCCAAGCTTTTGTAGAACTGCCTCTGCATGATCAGTCATGTTTTCCAGTTCGGCAAGCGAATTCTCAGGCTTTGCGTAACGCACCAATTCCACTTTGTCGAATTCATGAACGCGCAACAACCCGCGCGTGTCTTTGCCCGCCGAACCCGCTTCTTTTCGGAAACAAGCGCTGTAGGCGGTAAACGCTTTGGGCAAATCGGTCGCATCGAGAATTTCGTCGCGATACAAATTCGTTAACGGCACTTCGGCGGTTGGAATAAGAAATCCGTCTTCGCCTTCGATGTTGTACATGTCATCACGAAATTTCGGCAACTGCGTCGTGCCCGTCATTGAGGCTTCGTTTGCAACCAGCGGCACCCAGCATTCTTCGTAGCCGTGCGTGTCGGTGTGCAAGTCGAGCATGAAGTTCATTAACGCTCGCACAAGACGCGCGCCGCCACTACGATACACGATGAAACCCGAACCGGCGATTTTTGCACCGCGTTCGAGATCGAGCAGGCCAAGTTTCTTGCCGATTTCCCAGTGAGGTACAATCGCAGCGTCGGCTGCGCGGGGAGTTCCCCAGCTGCGCACGATGCTGTTTGCTTCTTCCCCGCCCTCGGCAACGTCTTCGCGCGTGATGTTGGGGAGTTCGTACAGAATACTCTGCACTGCGGCCTCGGCTTCGGCCTTGCGTTGCTCAAGCTTTGTGACGTTTTCGCCGATTGCGCGCCCCTCCGCAATTAGATCGGTCGCGTCTTGGCCCGCTTTGCGTTTTTTGGCGACGTCAGCGCTGAGGACGTTCCGGCGCGCTTGCTGCGATTCCAGTTCTGTAATTGCAGCGCGACGCTCCTTCTCCAGAGCGTCGGCGCGGGCAAGCAATGGTTCAAGCTCAATGAGTTTACCGCGCCGCCGCATCCCTTCGCGGAGTCGTGGCAGATCATCGCGAAGCAAGCGGATGTCATGCATGGAAACTCAGTCTTTCGGTAAACCAGCAGCGAGGGAGCGATAACCGCCGCAATTGCGGTTCGTGAGAGTACGAACCACCATGCGACGCTCCGCGACGATAATACTGTCAACAATCAACTTGCCGTAGTAAGGCTCTCCATATGCGCAGCCAGTCGCACCCAAACGCATCAAGTACGTATCGCCAACGGAGGCAATTTGGGTACTATCCTGTGTGTAACCACCGCTCGCAGCGTAGGTGATCAGGTCGTACGACGTTTGCGACTTCTCCAGTCCGATGGACACCGTTCCCCCAACAGGAAACGGGGGGAGAGGCACAATCTGTCGCACCGGCAACAGCACCACTTTGCCCGCCGAATTGATGTCAAACGCGATGGTAAAATTGACCGTGCCGTCGATTTGCAAAATCGGGCGCACATACGATTCGGTAAACATGTCGTAGGCGGCAGGTAGCTCTGGCGACGAGCCAGTCAATGCATACACACTGGCCGACCTCGAAACGTTTTCGGTGGTTGCTTCCTGGGTGAACGTGGAGTCTTTACCGCAGGCGATCAGCATCAGGCTGACCGAAGCAACCAAAACGTTCAAAAAAGTGACGTTACGGGCGCGAAACGAAGTAGTAATAACCGATGTCCTGAGAGCGTGGGCGAGCGTTGGAGGTTATCGCTCAACTCATGTTCCGGCAAGCGCTCTTCGCTTGACTTCACTCGGGGACATGCTCAGCCTTCGCACACTGTCTACCCAGGAGTTTTGATGCCAACAATTCG
>JBDUAX010000493.1:0-3456 GCA_040004455.1 Gemmatimonadaceae bacterium | reverse complement strand
GTGTGCAAACGATGGGATAGAATTTCCACGCCGCCGTTTTGTTTGCGCCATTTCAACGCAATATTGAAAACACGAACGCGCCGGAAGCGCGCCAACCGCTCCGCTCGCGAGATCGCGCGCCAACAGCGACGCAGTGCTGATTTCGGAAGACGATGTACCCGCGCAGCGCTAACGCACAGAACGAAAAAGAGCGCACCGAATTCGATGCGCTCTTTTTCGTTTCATAAAACAAGACGACAAACTATACGCGTGCCGTATCTCGTCGAAACATCACCATCGCGCCAATTCCGAAAGCGATGGTCCATAATGCGACGCTGCTAATAGCCCACATGGTGTCGTTCGTCGCGCCGAATACGCTGCCCATTCTTGCGTCCCACATGGTCGCGTTTGCGATAAGTGGTGCGTGCGCCAAGGCACTCACGCCATACATCGGCGTGTAGCGCGCCACCGTCTGTATTCCCTGTGGCAGCGTATTGAGCGGCGCAAACAGGCCGCCGAACAGTGCCATGATAGCAAGCAGGGGCCCCACAAATTGCATCACGTTCTCGGCCGGAAACAGAAACCCCACCAGCAGCCCGAATGCGGCAAACACCAACGACGCAAGCCAGGCAGCGAGGCCGCACAACAACCACGTTTCGGCAGGCATGTGAACGCCATTTAATGCGCCGATCGTAAACGTCGAACCCACCGCGAGAAAGCCGAGCGTCATTGACGCAAGAATTTTCATCAATATGTACGCCGCTGGTCGGAGCGGTGTGAGTCGCAATTGGCGGCTCCATCCCAAACTGCGTTCCAACGCAACCGACGCGCCACCGGATGTCGTACCGACCATCGCGCCGTACACCGCCATACTGATCATGATGTACGCCAGCACTGGCCCGCCTGCTGCTCGCGCTTGTTTGTTGCTCAACCCAAACATGAAAAAGAACAAACTCGGAAACACGATGATGAAAAACAGAGTGCGACGATTGCGCAGCACGCGCGTGATTTCCAATCGCACTGCTTTGAAATTGAAACCGCCCAGGGGAGACGTAACTCGCTCCGTGTCGATGCTCTGCACGTCTCGTGCTGCAGGTATGGAAGTCATTTACTTGGCACCAGCGGTTTGTGACGCAGAATCGGCGGTGAGAGCAACGAATGCAGCTTCAAGATTCTGCGAGGAGACTTCGAGATCGCGTCCGGCAGTGTTCGTGAGTAAGTAGCGCGCCACGGCGTCGGAGTCGCTGCAGTTCACAAGCACGGAATCGCCGCGCTGTTCGATATTAATGACACCGGATATTGCGCGAATGGCAGCAAGATCTGGGTTTTCAAGCGTAACGCGAACACGACGACCCGACGCAAGGTTCTTGATTTCTGCCGTCGTGCCGTCAGCCACAACGCTCCCCTGACGAATGAGCACAATGCGATCGGCATACGCATCTGCTTCGTCGAGATAATGCGTTGCAAAAAGAATTGTACGACCGCGCTTTGCATCTTCACGAATGGCGTGCCAGAAATCCCGGCGGCCTTCAACGTCCATGCCCGTTGTCGGTTCGTCGAGAATCAACAAACGCGGATCGGAAATAAGCGCCATCGCAAAACGCAAACGCTGTTGCTCGCCACCTGAACATTTTCCAACGCGACGCGTTGCGATGTGAGAAATTCCAGCGCGATCGAGCACCTCGTTCACTGGACGCGCGTTCACATACAGCGACGCCGTGAACTCGACGGTTTCCGAAACGGTGAAGTCTTTCAGCAATCCGCCCGTTTGCATAACGGCCGCAATTTCGCCGCGCGCAATCGCGTCAATTGGTGATTTGCCGTAAATCTGTACTGTACCCGCGTTCGGCCGCGCGAGGCCGAGCATCATGTCGATCGTGGTTGTTTTGCCGGCGCCGTTGGGGCCAAGAAATGCGAGAATTTCCCCTGGCTCAACTTTGAGCGTAAGGTCGTTCACTGCAGTGACCGCGCCATAGCGCTTGGTCAGGTTACGTAAATCGATTGCGAGCACGGAGGTTTGGTGAGAGGTAGACACCATACGCTCAGCGCGCACGGCGGTTTCCGCTGCTAAACGTTCTTAATACTGACTACGGAATGCGTCTGGCTTTCGCTCCAATCTCGTCATTGTCGTATCTCACCAGAATGGATTCAGCCTTTCCGTTCTTGCGCGTAAACTCGAACGTCATATCGGGGCGCAGCACCTCGTAAATGACGCCATTTTTGTCATACACGGCCGGCGCAAACCAGTCTGGCGCAATGCGGACCAGCGCGACCTTCTGAAAATACGAATCATTGGGGTCCCACTGCCCACGCAAGTAACCGCCTTCATGCGTGACAATGAACTTCTTGACTTGGGTGACTTTCCCCTTTGAGTCGACTTCGGAATACGTGTAGCTGCCCAAATAGGCAGCTGCGTCGGCCGCGGGAAGCGTCATCACCAGCGACGGCTCAACTTCAACACTCATGGCAACGCGCGCACGTTCCCATTGAAAAACAAGATCACCGCCGCTGATGCGCAATTCCGGCATTGACCACGTGAGCACTTCGGTGAACGGCGCTGACGCGACTCTCACGGGGAATCTGACTTGCTGCGCGCTCGAATCGGGGCGCTCTTCGTGAAACAGATGCGAATTGGTATCAAGCACCATCGTCCACTCCGTTGCGTTCTTCAGTACGAACCACACCGAATATTTGCGTTTGGGAATGAGGTGCCCGTCGAGCTTGACATCTCGACTGACTTGCAGTGTTGTCGCGTAGTTGGCGCCGGGAGTCCAGGTCGTTCCCCACGTCCTGTCGCTTTTGCCAAAGAGCGTGTCACGGCCGCGCGCGCGTGGCCGCGAGTATTCCATTGTGATCTTCGTGCCATCGACAATTTGCGACATCGTGCCAATTTCGCTCGCGCGAATCTGCGCGCCAAGCGTGAGCGGCAACGCGCAGGCAAGAACAGAAAAAAGTTTCTTCATCCGAATTTCGCGTCAATCGCCACGCGAATTTGCTCGAGGATTTTGCCTTCCTTGTGCAAACGAACGGCGAGCTTACCCTGACCCTGGCACACAACGCATTCGCGCGCCATTCCGCTCTTCTCGTAACAGGAGAGGAGGGAATACAAGTCGGGTGGATTGCCACAACCGCAATTGCAACGAATGCCGTCAACAATTTGCGGAATGAGTCGAACACCATCGTACAACGCGACCAGTTCCGGCTTGTCCTTGAGATCGCCCTTTGTAAGCACATGCGCGCCCGTGATTCCCGGACGCGGTTTCGGGTGCGGCGTGCGCACATCGGCCCACGCGACACTTTTCGGCAACACCGAAGCAGTAATCACTGCCGAGCAGGCCGCCAGAAATCTTCGGCGGGTAAAGTGAGAGCGCATCTACTTCGGCCAACCCGTTTGAGGAATGCCCTTCGTAATACGCAATGCGTTTCCAAAATAGACTTTCTTGAGCACGGCATCGGGCAAATCAACGCCGTACAATT
>JBDUAX010000099.1:0-11691 GCA_040004455.1 Gemmatimonadaceae bacterium | reverse complement strand
GCTGGTGGAGCCGTCTATATGCGAACGGTCATTCGACCCGGCGTGGTTACGCTGGAACGCGGTTTCGTATCGGGCAAATAGTAGCGGGTCGACTCTCGCTCACACTCCCTCCTCAAACGTCACCAACGAAACCGTAACACCAGCCCGAATCTCCAATGCAACATCCCGATTGTCGTCATCGCGCTTAATCGACACACTGGTAACCCTGGGAATGCTGCGCGTGAGATGATTCGACCGATTGTGCGTGGAGCCCAGCATAAGTTCTACGCGCGCGTCATGCTCGTTGAACTCCGCACCGATGAATTCGTAGCCCGATGCCTGAACTTGCGCGCCGAAATCAACGTCATCGACTTCAAGGCGAACGCGACGACCAACGTTGCGCGCGCTGAACGCATCCAACGTTTGCTTCCACGCAGCGGGTTCGGTGCTCGTGGCACTGCCCTGAGTTTCAATGAGCAAGCGTATGCTTTCTGCAGGCATCGGCGCGGCGGAGCCAAGCACGCTGCATGAGGCCTGTCGAAAAATGTGGCGAGCAACACTTCCGGCGAACAAACGCTCGAGAAAGCCTTTGCCGTGCGTTCCAACGGTGATCAAACCCGACTCAGAATAGTTCGCGAAATTCAAGAGTTCCGCGACCGCGTTGCCGTTGAGCTGCCGGAATTCCAACTTGACGTCCGGCCGAGCCCATTCTGCAAATCGATCACGCAGTCGCAGCAGTTTGTTCGCGTCGTCGGGGGAGAATGCAACGCCCGCAAGTGCCTCAGTTGCGCCGACGAATTCGTTGTTCGACGTGCAGTGCACAAGCACGAGCGTACCGTTTGGCGCCAGCAGCTGTAACGCTGTATGCGCAGCCGCGATACTCGCCGGCGAGAAGTCGATAGCGGCCACGACATGATTGAATGTGCTTCGCGCATGTTCAGCCACCGACAGTACTGGACATGGCAGTGACGTCAGGAGTTTCGTCGCTAAATCGCCCGATCGAATTTCATTGCCGCGCGCATGTGTACCCGCGCCGACGACTACCAGTTGCGCTTGGGCGTCCAGAGCGGCGCGTCTGATGGCGGACGCAATATTGCCGAATTGAACAATCTTCGATTCTCCTTCAACGCTCACATTTTCGGTCGACAAGAAACTGCGCACTTCAGCGCGAAACGATTCGTCGAGCATTAGCGGAAGCGGAGTGACCCCACTCAACGGATCGAAGATTGGTGGCGGTTCAATTACGGAAATCACTTCAACCGACGCGCCAAGGGAATGCGCGGCACGACGCGCCGCCTTGAGCGCCCAGTGAGAGCGCGCGGTGGCGGTCGTCGCGAGAAGGACTGGGCCGGTTGCGCGCGGTAACGCCTCAGAAGTGGTCGCGCGATCGTACGAAGCTGTGCGCGCACGAGTCACTGGCATGCTGTCGGTCATAGCGTCCTCTTGGACTGGCGTGTCGGAGAAACCGTTGATGCCCCCAATTGTATGGAGTCCGAACTACGCCGCTGTCAGGGAAACCATGGTGCTGCGTAGTCCTTTCCCCGAATTCATCCAAATCTGGACATCGATTGATGCCCGACTTAACATTTTGCAGACCCGAACCCAAAGGCCCGATGAAGCGCCTTCTCCTTTGCCTGGCGATTGGTTTATCGCTGACAAATTGCGTTATCACGCCTGATGAAAACACGGGCGCTCAATACCCGTCGCCACTCGTGCTAACGGAATTGAAAGTCACGCTCGCCCACGCGTCGCTCTTTCTCGGGCAGACCACGACGGCGATTGCAACAGGCATTGATCAATTCGCGAATCCGATCGCAACCGGGCCAGTGACGTATTCGTCAAATTCGGCGGCGGCCACGATCAGTCAAGACGGATTTATCACGACCGTTGCGACGGGCAATGTGATCATCACAGCCATGACGGCGACGAAACATGCCGAAACGTTGTTGTCAATCGCGGCACCAGCGACTCTCACGTCACTGCAGCTATCGCTGGCCAATTCGTCCGTACGCCTTGGACAAACTGTAACAGCGACAATATCTGGAAAAGATCAATACGGCGTGAACCTTGCGCCGACGAATGTTGCGTGGTCGACGGCATCGCCGAATTTGGCAACAGTATCGCAGAGCGGTGCAGTGACCGGAGTCGCGATCGGTCAAACGACGCTCACGGCCACGTCGCAAGGAGTGACGGCGACATTGCCGCTGTCTGTTATTTCGGCCGCACCAACCGTGCAATCGGTTACTCTCGCTGGCGAGCGTCGCGTGAAAGTGGGTGATCTGTACGTGTACTCGCCGACGGTTACGATGTCCGATGGATCAATCGCAAATTTGCCAGTTACCTACAGCGTCAGTCCAGCAGATGCGGGTTCGATTTCTGCGAACGGAACGTTGACGCCGTCAAAGACTGGAACGATTTCGTTAGTTGCAACCGTGAACAATGTGTCGTACCCGACAACTGTTGTAGGTTATGATTGGTCGCTGTTTCCGTTTCCGCCGAGGTACGGTACAAATCTCTCAGCCGATTCTGCCACGACCCCTGCGGGGCCGATTATTCTGTTCCCACCAGAACTGACCGTCGAATGTTCGACGCAAGTGGATCCGTCACAGCCGGTGCTGGTGGTTGGTTTTAGCGCTACTACGCTGTTCAATGCTGGCGCCAGCGGCAACGTGCGGTACAGTGTCGATAACGGCCCAGTACACAGCGAAACGTGGCTTGCAGCAATTGCATCGTCAGGCCGCTATCAATATGCAGGCGCAAACAACAACGATCGTGCCGCCTTTGCCCGTTCACTGGCAACGGGCAAGACTCTCAGGATTGTGTTTCCAGAATCGGCGCAGGGGCCGATTGAATTGAAGTTCCGGTTGACGGGGATGGCTGCCGCGATCGTCCCGGTGCTGACAACCTGCGGAGTTAGCTAGCGGAGACGGTGCAGCTTTCCCGAGTGACGCAACATCTGACTCCCCGCCGCTACCCACGATGTGAGCCGGGGAGCTTTTCTTA
This sequence comes from Gemmatimonadaceae bacterium, assembly GCA_040004455.1. Classification (GTDB taxonomy): domain Bacteria; phylum Gemmatimonadota; class Gemmatimonadetes; order Gemmatimonadales; family Gemmatimonadaceae; genus Gemmatimonas. The sequence goes on along the minus strand of JBDUAX010000099.1, from coordinate 8,709 downwards.
GGCTTCCGTTCGAGAAAATTTTCAATGGCAGTGTGCAGGTTTTGCCTACACAATTCGTCTTATCGCAGAAGGCACGCAGTTGTGCTGGACAAGCTGTCCCGAACTCCGCTCGATGTCTGACATAGATCGCCTGTTTCGCGAATATTTCACGCCACTCGTTCGCTATCTCGAGCGCCAGGTTGGCGACCGCGATAGCGCCGAAGAGCTCGTGCAAGAGACATTTGTTCGCGCTATGCGACACGAAATGCGAATCAACGAGCGCGCGTGGTTGTTCACAACGGCTACGAATCTGTTACGCGATTACGCGAGGCGCGACCAACGGCAGCGGCGCCATCACGAACATATTCAACACGAAGAATTCGAACGCGAACGCGATTCAATTCGGAGCGCAATGGAAACACCCGCAGATCCGTCGCCAACACAGCAAGCTCTCTATTCACTCGGCGAACGCGATCGCTCGGCATTGCTGCTATGCGAGGAAGGTTTCTCGTACGATGAAATCGCGCGCATGATTGGCCTGTCGCCGCAATCTGTTGGAACAACGCTGTCACGAGCACGCAAGCGCGTTCTTCAGAATTATGAATCGCTAACGCGAGCCACTCAAATTGCCGGAGGTACGAATGTCGAATCCTGAAAAGGATAGCAAATTGATTCTGCACACGTCGAACGCGCCAACAAGTGGCGATGCGCACATCTCCGAAGGAACGGCGAGTGCATTTTCTGATGGTGAGCTTACGGAACGTGGAGTGGAGCGCGTGCTCGCGCACACGGTTGACTGCGAATTGTGCCGAGAGTTGGTGGAGGAGACTCAGCGCATGCGTGCGGCGGTTTCGGAGTTGCTTGCAGCAAGCAACGCTTTAACGGCACGCGACGCGTTGGGCCGCAACCGCGTGCAGGCGCGCGTGCTGCAAATTCGTGACGATTCGCTGGCTCGGAATTCTGTGATTGACGACGCAGTAACGTCAATCAACAAGCGCACACGAATTAATCTTAGCCGGCCGAGTATCTGGCGAAACAGAACAGCGGTCATTGCAACAACAGGAATTGTGGTGCTGGCCGGAAGTGCAATTGCGGCACTAACCGCACGCAATGACGAACGCGTTTCGCGCCTCTTTCCGTGGGCGGCCGATTCCGCCGTGCATGTTCGCATGGCCTACAAGAAATTACCGGCAGTCATAATTACGGGCACTGTCAAGTCGGAAGAAGGGTTCCCAATTAGTAATGCCGCTGTTGTCGTGATGGGAGAGAGTCTTTCTCGGGGCATCCGAACCGATTCAAACGGAAATTTTGATTTGGGCGGCCTTCCGCGAACCGCAGTAAAACTTGAAATTCGCGCCCTTGGTTTCAAGACGACAACAATTCCGCTGCAGTATCACGATGCGAATTCATTGCTGATTTCCGCGAAGCTGGTTCGGGAAGTCTTAAAGCTCGATCCGACTGTGATTCGGCCGGTCCAGAAAGCACACAAATAGGCGCCGGCTGGTCAGGGCTGGCGCGACGCAACGGGAGAAGCGATTTTCGGGAAGCGGCAATTCCCAAATTTCCCGGAAGAGCGGGGACCTATGAAACGCATTTCTGTTTGCCTGATTGCGACACTGCTGTTGCCGAGCTGCATGACATCGGCGGACGGTAAGGAGACATTGTATCCGGCGCCACTCGTGTTGACTGAGCTCAAGGTCACGCTCGCGCACGCATCGCTTTTTGTTGGACAGAAGACCACCGCCGTTGCAACTGGCACTGATCAATTTGCAAATCCGATTGCGACCGGGCCGGTTACCTATTTATCGAATTCGTCCGCAGCGACTATTACGCAAGACGGATTCATTACGACGGTCGCTCCTGGCAAAGTGACCATCACGGCCGCGACCGCGACGAAACACGCCGAGACATTGTTGTCGATTGCGGCGCCCGTGGCGCTCGCGTCAATGCAGATAACGCTGCCCAATTCATCGGTGCATGTAGGTGAAACGGCGACTGCTTCAATTGTTGGGAAAGATCAATACGGCGCAAACTTCGCTTTGAGTAACCTTGCGTGGTCAACTTCGTCCGCCAGCGTTGCGACAGTTTTGCAGAGCGGTGTGGTGACTGGCGTTGCAGTTGGTCAAACGATAATCACTGCAGCATCACAAGGGATTTCCACCACACTGGCGATTTCGGTTGTTGCAGCGACGCCAGTAGGGCTGTCGGTGACGCTTGCTGGTGAGCGACGTGTGAAAGTTGGCGATCCGTATGTGTACACGTCGACGATTTCGATGCTCGACGGCACCATCGCGAAGCTGCCATTCAGTTACAGTGTTTTTCCCAGTGACGCGGGCTCAATTACGCAGTCGGGTGTTCTCACCGCCCTCAGGGCCGGAACCATTTTCATCAATACGACGGTAAACGGCGTTGCGTATCCGACAACGGTGAACAGCTATGATTGGGGAAGCACTCAATCGACTGCATTTACGAACGCGAGTTTATCAGCGGACTCGGCATCGACCGCGACGGGCCAGCAGTTTTCGCCAAATCCGTCGCTTTCAATTTCCTGTTCAGGATATGCGGATCCTCTCCACCCTGACTTGAACGTGGGGATGTATCTCAATCCACTCATCGGCGCCGGAAGCGACGTGCAATACAGCGTTGATTCCGCGCCACTGAAAAACGACGTGTGGCCCGGTCCCATTACGGTGCCCGGTCTTATCAGCTATTTGTATCCCGCAAGTACAAATGTCGATCGAGTGGCCTTTGTGCGCGCCGTAGCAAACGGCAAGACGTTGAAATTCACCTTCAGTCAGTCGCCGCAGGGACCCGTCACAATGTCGTTCCGGCTGACTGGGATGAGCGCGGCGATTGCGCCGGTGTTGGCAGCGTGCGGGATTAACTAATTGGCAATTCCCTAACGCAAGCAAAAGGCCACCGCTAAATTCCTCGGCATCCCACCCCACCCTGGCCGAGGAATTCTGTGATTCTGTCGAAAATGCTGGCAGTCTTGATTGCTGGAAGCGGACTGAGCGCCGCACTGGCAGCACCCGCCAAACCGAAACCATCCGCAAAGACGCCAGCGAAAGTCGGTGTTGCGAAAGACGCAAAGGTTGTGAGCGCTACGAAATGGCGCAGCGCGATCTCGAACGAAGTGTTCAGCGCATATGGCCGCTCCGTTGCAATCGCCGGTGAGTTTGCGTTCGTCGGCGAGCCAAGTGTTGGCGGCAACGGTCGCGGTGGCGGTGGCGGTCGCGGCGGTGTGGCTGCAGCTGGCGTCGTGCATGTGTATCGACAGGGAACCGCCGGATGGAAGCCAAGTGGTGAATTGACCTCGGCGAATTCGTCGGGGGGTGATGGCTTTGGTGTAGTAATGGCTGCAGAAGGCGTGACGTTGCTCGTCGGGCAAGTTCGGCCGGCACCGCAAGCGAACGTCGGTCGCGGTGGCCCACCGCCAGCAGGGGGCGGACGCGGTGCACAAACACCCCCCGCACCACCGCCACCAGATACGGCCGTTGGCACAGTTCAAATGTTCAAGCGCGGCGCGGACATGAAGTGGAGCGCAGGCGGAACACTTGAGGGATCAAAAGCTGGCGGTTCGCAGTTCGGCGCAGCGCTCGCATTGGCTGGTGATGTTGCGATGGTTGGCGCGCCAGGTGAGCCGAATGGTGGAAGTGTGTACGTGTACAATCGTGCAAAGGACGGCACCTGGGCGTTGAACGTTACGCTACCGGTTCAGGGAATTGTGACCGGTGATCATTTCGGTGCAGCAATTGCAATCGATGGAAATCGCGTTGCTGTTGGTGCGCCATCGCGTAAGGCGAAAGGCGCGCTGTTCATTTTCCGCAAAGAACCAAACGGAAGTTGGGTGCAGGAAACAGAGCAGGTTGCACCCGCGAACGTTCCGGTTGGTGCGCAATTCGGTGCAGCAGTTGCGGTGAAGGGTGATCGCGTAATTGTCGGTGCACCGGCAACGAATTTCCTGATTCCGCCGACGGCCGTAATTCGCGATTCGCTGATGAACGTAATTTCGAGCGCTGTTGGATTGGCGCGCGATGAAGCAGTGAATCGACTGGTTGCGCTGGCGGGCGGAAACATTGCGCCAGGTGTGCAACTCCGCGGAACACCGAGCATTCAATCGGGATTGGTTGTCGCGTTTGAGCGTGCATCGTTTGGTTCGTGGCGCATTGTGAGCACACTTGCTCCATTCGACTACGGCAACGTGAATTTTGGCGCGGCGTTGAGTGTTGTTGGCAATGAACTGTGGATTGGCGCACCGGGAAGCGATGGCGCGGGGCGCATCTATCGCGCGACGGCCGATAAGGATGGCGGTTGGTCGGGGATGAAGAAACTTGGTGTCGACACAATCGAAGCGGGCGCGCAGTGGGCCGCATCGTTTGCCGTGAGTGGCGCGAACGCAATTATCGGAATGCCGGGAGACGGCGGCGGTGGTGGAACCGTTGCGTTCATGGGCAAGAATGCCACTGGTGATTGGAGTTTGCGCGCGATGAACATGCCGCCAGTCGCCGAACGGTATCCGACGGTGCTTGGGAAAGAGATCAAGTGCGGAGCGGACGGCATGGCGTCGTCGTTTGAATGCAGCAAGATGGATTTGCAATCATTCATGCCGATTTCTGCGGTGGGGGGAAAGCGCGGCGTGAGCCTGAGTGGAAGCTGGGGTTGGACGGACCCGGTCACCGGTCACGACATTGCGATTCTCGGTCGTACTGATGCCGCGGCGTTTGTTGACGTCACTGACCCCGTGCACCCGAAATATCTTGGCGACTTGATGCGCACGAAGGGTGCCAACATGTCGAGCTGGCGCGAAATCAAAACGTACAAAAACTACGCGTTGATTGTGTCCGATGGATCGGGTGATCATCACGGCATTCAGATTTTTGATCTCACGCATTTGCGTGGCGTGACGACACCGCGGCGCTTCGTTGAAGATGCGCACTTTGACGCGGGTAGCATTCACGATATTGCCGTCAACAACGAAAGCGGTTTTGCGTACGCCGTTGGAACCGCCTCAGGTGGCGAACGTTGCAGCGGTGGACTGTTGATGATCAACATGAAGAGCCCGCTCAAGCCGGAATTCGCTGGCTGCTTTGCCGATGTTGGAACGGGTCGCTCACGTGGCGGTTACACGCACGACGTGCTGTGCGTGAACTACAAAGGACCAGACAAGCGCTACGTCGGCCATGAAATTTGCATGGCGAGCAACGAAACGACCGTGTCGATTCAGGATGTCACGGACAAGAAGAACGTGAAGGTGTTGTCGCACGCGGACTATCCGACGCCAGGATACACGCACCAGGGTTGGTTCACGGAAGATCAGCGCTACTTCTTCATGGACGACGAGCTTGACGAAACCAGTGGTCTCGGTCGCTCGGTAGAAGGCACGCGCACGCTCATTTTCGATGTTGCCGATTTGGAACAGCCGATCATGAAGAAAGAGTACATCGGGCCGACGAAGGCGAGCGATCACAACTTGTACATCAAGGGCGATCGCATTTACCAATCGAACTACAAAGCTGGTTTGCGCATTCTCGATATTTCCGATCCGCTCAATCCAAAGGAAATTGGTTTCATGGATACGCAGCCGGGTGAGAACTCGCCGGGGTTCTCGGGCTCATGGAACAACTATCCATTCTTCAAGAACGGTTCGATTGGTATTTCAAGTATCGGTGAAGGGTTCTTCATGGTGAAGGACGTACCACGCAAGATCGTTCCGTAGTTTCGCTTGAACTTTCGTTTCAACATGATGCGAGGCCGCATGACTGTTGCACCGGCAATAAAAACGTCAACGCTGGCGGTCATGTTTGCCGCCAGCTTCACTGCGTTTGCGTCAATTGCGACTGCGCAAAACGCAAAATTATACATCACTAATCAGGGTGGCTCGTCGATCACGGTTGTGGATCAACAAAAGCTCACCGTTGATACCGTTATCGACTTAACGAAGCTGGGCTTCACTCCAAATGCAAAGCCACATCACGCGGTGGCCGAACGTGACGGCTCGTTCTGGTACGCAACGTTGATTGGTGATGGCAAGGTTCTGAAATTCGATCGCGCTAACAAACTGGTTGGGCAGGTGTCGATGGAAACACCGGGGTTGGTCACGATTGATCCGGTACACGATTCGCTGTATGTGGGTCGCTCGATGACGGCTGTGAACCCACCGAAATCTTTGGGCGTGATCAAACGTTCGTCGTTCACGATGGTGGAAGAGCAGGAAATTCAGATTCCGCGCCCACACGCGCTCGCGACCACGAAAGACGGCAAGTGGGTGCATGTTGCGTCACTTGCCGAGAACAAGTTTGCGTCGTTGGAGCTGTCGAGTGGGCACGTCACCCTCACAACGTTGCCGGGACCGAACACGCGTTCGATGGTGCAGTTTACGGTGAGTCCTGATGGCAACCGAATGATCGTTGGTGGGGAAATTTCCAACACAGTTTTGGTTTTTGACATCACGAAGAGCCCGCCATACACGCCAATCAGTGAGTTCGCCGTGGCCGGTAAACCGTGGGATCCGGTTTTTTCGAAGGACGGAACACATGCGTACTTTTCGTTGTTCGCTGACAGTTCCGTTGCCGAAGTTGATTTGACGTCTGGGAAAATCGTGCGCACGCTGAGCGGTCACATGGCGCAGCCGTACGACATGATCATGCGCGCGGACGGAAAATATTTGTTTGTCGTGAACCAGAATTTGGGAGTCGTTGCTAAGCCCGGTGCGAGCGCGCACGACAACATGGCTGGCATGCCGGGTATGGCGAAACCAGCGGGATCGACGAACGGTTGGTTGTCGGTGATCAACCTGGCGACCGGCAAAGTTGAGAAGGAACTACCGCTCGGCGTATCGCCGAGTGGGATGGGCGCGGCCGGAGCGCGATGAAGCGAAAGCAACTTGTAAACGCGGCGCTGGGCATTGGCGTCGCGGCTGTTTTTTTGTCGGGCTTTGTCGCACACAACGCAAATGCGGGCGACGCACGCGCACGCGTCGCACACCCAGGCAGCCTTCGAGCAGCGACGGAATGGCGCTACAACGTACGCGTTTCGGGCATTCCGGTCAGCGATAGTGCAGGCAACGTAATTGCTTCGCCATTTCTGGGTGGATTCGATGTACCGCGCCCGCAGCTTGTTGATATCAACGGCGACGGCCAGCTCGATTTGTTCGTGCAGGAACGGCCGGATGAGTTGATGTACTTCGAACGGGTCGGCACCGAGTGGCAATGGCGCACGGACAGATTTCAGAACATCGATATTGGCGAGTGGTACCGGTTCGTCGACATCGATGGCGACAGGGACATGGATTTGTTCGCGGAAATGCACACGGGATACATTCGCGTTTGGAAGAACGCGGGAAGTGTGACGTCACCGAAGTTCGAAGCGATGGGTGATACGGTGCGCGACGTCGACGGACGCGCAATTGTTGCTGACAGACAGAACATTTTGAACGCAGTTGATATCGATTGTAACGGTCGAATCGATTTGTTTGTCGGTCGCGTGCAAGGAGTTGTTGATCGCTACGAGCAAGACGGGTTGAGCCCCGATGGCTCGCCGCGTTTTCGCATGCTCGAGGAGGCCTGGCAGGGAATCGAAGTGCTTGGTCCCGAAGCAGTGGGCGGTGAACTCAGGCGCGCGGACACGTCTTCCGTGGAATCGCACGGACCATTTGCGAAGACGTTGCGCTCAATTCCCAGCGACTATCGTCACGGTGCGAATACGTTGACGTTTGCTGATATGCACGGGAAGGGCATTCTTGATCTGTTCTGGGGCGATTTCTTCGAGCAGGGACTACTTCGATTTGAAAACACCGGAACGTGCGCGCAGCCGAATCTCTCGGAGAAGCCAACGCGCTTTCCGTTTGTCAAACCGGTTTTGACGTCAGGGTACAATGCTCCGACATTTGGCGACATTGATGGTGACGGCAATATTGACTTGGTGATGGGCGTGATTGGTGGTGCGTACGAACCCAATCGCACGTCAATCGAAAATTTGTATCTGGTGAAGCAGAATCCGAAAGACCGTTGGAGTATTGTCACCAGGCGACTCATTCCAACGATTGATGTTGGGGCGGAATCGGCGCCGGCACTGGCCGATGTGAATGGAGACGGGCTACTCGACTTGGTTATTGGCAGCAAAGTCTCGCCAGCCGATGGCGCGTCGGGCACTGTTTCATGGTTTGAGAATGTCGGTACGAAAACGGCGCCGGCATTTCGCGATCGCGGCTTATTGCCAATGCATGGGGATTACAACTACGCCCCGACCATTGTCGATCTCGATGGCGATGGACTGCCTGACATTGTTGTGGGAACGTGGCGTGATCGCTTGCAGTGGTATCGCAACGTCGGAACGGCGTCCGCCCCGTCGTGGAGAATGGCGGACACCGCGTTGGTGACGATTACGCGTGGAACGAATTCGACGCCCTCGTTTGGTGATATCGACGGCGACGGGCTGCCGGATTTGGTGATTGGTGAAGCGTCGGGCACAATCAATGTTTACAAAAACGTGTCGACGAAGGACGGCAAGCTGAGGAAACCGGCGTTCGAATTCGTAAGCGACGAATTTCAGAAAATAAAAGTCGGGCGGCGCAGTTCTCCGGTGCTCATCGACATGGACGGCGACGGAAAAGTTGACATGTTGATTGGCAACGATATTGGTGAAATGCAGTTGTGGAAGAACGTCGGCGCGAAGGGAGAGATGAAATTCGAACGTGATACAACGTTCAAGCTCAAGAGTTATCCCGAC
>JBDUAX010000492.1:0-3465 GCA_040004455.1 Gemmatimonadaceae bacterium | reverse complement strand
GCCGTGGATGCGCGCCGCCTTCATCGAATCAAATCCGATGCCCGCGAAGGCCGCGCTCAAAATGCTGAGGCTCTTCGAAGAAAATTTCCGTCTGCCATTGGTGCCGATGCTGGAATCCAATCGCCCGCTCGTTCGCGCCGCGTTGGTGCACGCTGGCGCGCTCACTGCCTGAATCCAGAAACACACCATGGCTTTCACAATCGCCGAACTCGAAGCGCGCTGCAGCGATCCGCATCTGCTCGACAGTGGCGCAGCGCTCCCCACCGATGCGCAGCAAATCTTTGAGCACACACTCGCGTTGCTCGAGCGCGGAGAACTGCGCGCGGCCCAGAAAGATGCCGCCGGCGATTGGCACGCCGTCGCCTGGGTCAAACGCGCAATCCTGCTCGGCTTCCGTCTGGGTCGAGTTGTTGAAATGCACACGGCCGGCAGTGTGTTCCACTTCTTCGACAAGCACACGTATCCCACACGAGATTTCCGTCTCGAACACAACGTGCGCATCGTTCCTGGCGGTTCGACTGTGCGTCGTGGAGCGTATCTCGCACCCGGCGTCGTTTGCATGCCGCCGATGTATGTGAACGTCGGTGCTTATGTTGGTCGTGGCACCATGATCGATTCGCACGCGCTCGTTGGCTCATGTGCGCAAATAGGCGAACACGTTCACATCTCGGCGGCCGCGCAAATTGGTGGTGTACTCGAACCGATCAACGCGTCGCCCGTCATCATTGAAGACAACGTGATCGTGGGTGGCAATTGCGGCGTTTACGAAGGCACCGTCGTTCGCGAACGCGCCGTGCTGGGTGCCGGCGTAATACTTACGCGTGGCACTCCCGTTTATGATCTCGTTCACGAGCGCAGTTGGCGCGGCGACGCAAATTCACCGCTCGTTATTCCACCGGGCGCCGTTGTCGTACCGGGTTCACGCCATGTTTCGTCTGAGTACGGCAAACGCGAAGGCATCTCTATTCAAACACCCGTCATCGTGAAGTATCGCGACGATCGCACGGATGCGTCTTCTGCGCTCGAAGCCTGGTTGCGTTAGGAAACTCGTGTCAATTCGTAAAGCAACGTGCGAGTTCCCTCCGCGTCTCCGCGCCTCCGCGTGAAAACCCGTCATAGCACCGCGAAACTGCACGTTTCCGGCACGATTCGCGTTCCCGGAGACAAATCCATCAGCCATCGTTCGCTGATTTTTTCCGCGCTGGCTCCGGGCAAATCGCGCGTTACCAACATTCTGAATTCTGCTGACATTCGTTCCACCGCGTCGATTCTCAACGCACTTGGCGCATCAATTCCAACATTGAGCAGCAACATGATTGTGAGCGGCGTTGGCGTTGATCAGTTGCGCACACCGACTATTGCGCTCGACTGCGGCAACAGCGGCACAACTTCGCGACTGATGATGGGAGTCATCGCCGGTCTCGACCAACGCAGCGCGCTATTTGAGGGTGACGCAAGCCTGAGCAAGCGACCAATGCGACGAATTTCGGCACCGCTTACTGCAATGGGCGCGCGGGTCGATTTCGAAGGCGCTGATGGGCATTTCGGATTGCCACTACGAGTGTTCGGCGCGCAGCTTCATTCCGTGATCTGGAAAAGCGAACACGCCAGCGCTCAGATCAAAAGCGCCGTGCTACTTGCCGCACTCGTTTCAGGTGTTGAAGCGGAAGTGGTCGAGCCGTTTCGGTCGCGCGACCACACCGAGCGAATGCTCGGCGCGCGTGGTGCGAAGCTCGACATTACACTGTCTGGTGCGCGCATTCGCTCTAATCAACATCTCACGCCACTTGATGTTGACGTTCCGGCCGATCCGTCTTCCGCGGCGTTTTTCGCCGCACTGGCTGCACTCGCTCACTCCGGCGAATTGTATTTGACTGACGTGTGCTGGAACGATACGCGCACCGGCGCGTTTCACATTCTCGCGCGCATGGGGATGCCAATGCGAATCGCGAATCGGCGCGAAATCGGTGGAGAAGAAGTTGTCACGATTGTTGCCGCGCCGGGTTCGCTGTCGGGAACTGAAATCGGCGGCGCCGAAATTCCCACCTGCATTGACGAACTACCATTGCTGGCGTGTGTTGCTTCGCGCATAAACGGAATAACGCGAATCACTGGAGCGTCTGAACTTCGCGTCAAGGAAAGTGATCGCATCGCAACCGTTGTCGCAAACCTTCGCAATATTGGCGCAGACGCCGATGAATTACCCGACGGCATGATCATTCGTGGCCACACACGGCCGCTCGCCGGTCACGTCATCACGCACGCTGATCACCGCATCGCAATGGCGTTCGGCATTCTTGGCGCGCTCCCTGGCAACAACATCACTGTCGATGATCGTTCGTGCGTTGATGTGTCGTATCCAACATTCTGGGAAGATCTCGCACACGCTACCGAAACTCGCGTTGATGCAACGAGCGATGCGAAATCGTCGCCCGCCAGCGACCCCGGCAATTCACAAGCACATCGACTGGTAATCACTATCGACGGCCCTGCAGCATCAGGGAAGAGTTCGACCTCGCAATGGGTCGCTGACGAACTCAGAGTTCGCCATGTCGACTCAGGGGCGTTTTATCGCATGGTCACCGCGCTTGGCATTCGCTTCGAAAGCGATTCGGAAAAGTGGACCGCCGAATTGCTGCTGGGTTTGTCGAGTGTTGTGAAACTTCGCCTTGCCGACCGGTCGGTGGTTCCCGACGCGCCCGGCATTACCGACGTTGAACTTCGCGCGCGCGACGTCACCAGTAACGTGTCGCGTGTTGCTCAAATGCCCGCGGTGCGCGTCTGGGTGAACGAACGCGTGCGCGAAGCCGGCGCAGCGACCGATGTTGTTGTCGATGGTCGCGACATTGGCACCGCGGTTTTTCCCGACGCCGCACTCAAGATTTTCCTCATCGCCGATCCGTGGGAGCGGGCGCGACGCCGATTGATTCAAAGTCTTGGGCGCCGCCCGACAGACGCGGAAATTGCGCTCGAAACCGAAGTACTGGTCGCCCGCGACGCCAAGGATGCCACGCAAAGCGCGCCCGCCCGCGATGCCGTCACAATCGATACCACGGCACTCACGCAAGCCGATCAGGTTGAGCGCATCGTTGCATTGGCGAGGGCGACTCGCGAACGCCTGAAGAAAATCTCCTAGCCCGACTGGCCGGGAACGTTTCTTCAATTGACCCACCCTCCTGCCCGGGTTACCTTTCACGGTTCCCCGGACATTGCTCTATTCAACCCCTTTCTTGGCGCGGCAAGGCAGTTCCGCGATTACGGAGACCCCAACCAGCATGACAAGTATTCACGACATCGACGACGACCAGGATCTCGGCCTCAACGCCGACATCGATCTTCCCGCCAAGCTGACTGCGCGCGAAAAGCGCGATAAGCAAAAAGCCCAGCTTCGCCCGCTCGCCAACCGGCGTCCGGAACTCTACGAAGAAGACGAATTCTCTTCGGAAGAGTACGAAGCAATGATGG
>JBDUAX010000098.1:0-11766 GCA_040004455.1 Gemmatimonadaceae bacterium | reverse complement strand
ATCATCACGTTCTGGCACATTCCGTGGCCCAACCCCGAATCGTTTGCCATCTGCCCCTGGCGTGAAGAATTACTCGACGGTTTGCTTGGCAGCAGCATTCTGGGTTTTCACACGCAGTTTCACTGCAACAATTTTTTCGACACTGTGGATCGCCTGCTTGAAGCGCGTGTTGATCGCGAAACATTTTCTGTTTCATATCGCAGCGCGCCCACTGCGGTCAAGCGCTATCCCATATCCATACAGTGGCCCGTCGACGAATCGTTGGTGCAGAAGTCGATTGCAGAGTGTCGTGCTGGCGTTCGAGGCCGCTATGGTCTTCCCGCCACTCATCACATTGGCATCGGTGTTGAGCGTCTCGACTACACGAAGGGCATTGAAGAGCGTTTTCGAGCGGTTGAACGCTTATTGCAAACGCACCCGGAGTGGGTTGGAAAATTCTCGTTCATTCAAATCGCTGCGCCTTCGCGTTCCTCGATTGAGGAGTACCGTGGCTATGAAATGCACGTGAGGCGGTTGGCAGAGGAAATCAACTTGCGGTATGCGCGCTTTGGCCCGCCACCAATCATACTGTGCATTGAGCATCACGAACCGGCGAGCGTGTACGAACACTATCGCGCTGCAGAACTGTGTTTTGTGAGCAGCCTGCACGACGGCATGAATCTCGTGGCGAAAGAGTTCGTGGCGGCACGTGATGACGAGCGCGGCGTGCTGGTGCTAAGTCGTTTCACAGGCGCCGCGCGCGAACTTCCTGAGGCGTTGATTGTCAACCCGTACGATTCAGAAGAATGCGCGCTGGCGTTGCATCGTGCTCTGTGTATGCCGGAATCGCAACAGCGTGATAGGATTCGTCTCATGCGCGGATTGTTGCGCGACTTCAACGTGTATCGTTGGGCCGGTACGATGCTGATCGACGCGACGCGACTTCGCCATCGTGATCGCCTCATCGAAAACGCGCGTGAGTACGCGGCATGACATCGCTGCCACCGTTTCCAGAAACCGATTGGGCATGGTTTTTTGATGTCGACGGGACACTGTCGTTCATCGCAGAGTCTCCAGAACATGCGCGTGTTGATGATCGGATGCTCGATCTCATCGCGCGTCTGCAGCATCAGTCGTTAGGTGCAGTAGCCGCGATCAGCGGCCGGTCCATCGACGACGTAGACGCATTATTTCCTGGATTGAAACTGGCGGTTGCCGGTCAACATGGCGCGGAGCGTCGTGACGCGACCGGACGTTTGTATCAGATTTCGGTATCGCAGGAAAATCTGCAGGCCATGCGCGCCGCAGTTGTTGAGATGACGCGACATCACGCGGGGCTGCTACTCGAAGACAAGGGATTGTCGTTGGCGCTCCATTACCGAAAGGTTCCGCGTCTTGGTCCGTTTGTATTGCGCGAGTTGCGCGCCATTTTTCTGAAACATGGCGACGGCTTTCAATTGCAGCTTGGCAAATGCGTGGTGGAAGTGGTTGCAGTCGGTCACACGAAGGGAACGGTCGTACTCGAATTCATGACCGAGATTCCGTTTAAGGGGCGCCGCGCAGTGTACCTCGGCGACGATGTAACGGATGAAAATGCGTTCGCAGTGGTGAACGACATTGGTGGCGTTTCCATCAAGGTCGGGGCCGGACCAACCGTTGCGCAGTATCGGTTGATCGATGTTGCGGCCGTGCGCCAATGGCTCGAGAGTCCATCGCTTCAACTCCTGCGGCAGTACTCTGATGGAGATCAAACATGAATACACTTGATGTTGGCCTGATTGGGAACGGATCGGTCGCCGCGTTGATCGACCGTCAGGCAGAAATTGTCTGGGCATGCGTGCCAAGAGTTGATGGTGATCCCGCGTTCTGCACATTGCTCAACGACGCGAAAGCCGAAGAGGACTTTGGTTATTTTCGCATCGAATTGGTGAATTTCAATCGCGCTGAACAGGAGTACTTGCCGAACACGCCAGTGCTCATCACACGTTTGTACGATCGCGATAATGCGTGTGTGGAAGTCGCTGATTTTGCTCCCCGGTTTCAGCAGTTCGGACGAATTTTTTGCCCGATGACTTTTGTTCGGCGCGTGCGACGCGTATCAGGCGTTCCGCGAATTCGCGTGCGCGTGCGTCCGGCGACGGACACGGGTGCATTGCGACGCACATCGACATTCGGCAGTCACCACATCCGTTACGTTGACTCCGACGTGGTATTGCGATTGACCACCGATGCGTCGATATCAGCAATTCTTGAAGAGCTGCCATTCGTACTTGATGATTCGATTACCCTGATATTGGGTCCCGATGAAAGCGTGCAGGACGGCGCCGCTGAAGTAGGACGAAAGTTTTACGAGGAAACTGTGCGCTACTGGCATGATTGGGTGCGCAATCTGGCGATTCCCTTTGAGTGGCAGGATGATGTAATTCGCGCGGCGATCACGTTGCAGCTGAATGCCGTTGAAGACACCGGTGCGATCATCGCGGCCGTGACAACCTCTATTCCTGAAATGCCGAATAGCGGCCGCAACTGGGATTATCGGTTTTGCTGGTTGCGTGACAGCTTCATGGTGGTCAATGCGCTCAACAAGCTCGGCACGACGAGAACGATGGAGCGCTATCTGAATTTTATTGTGAACATTGCCGCTGGTTCCGCTCGCGGCCGATTGCAGCCGGTTTACGCTATCAATGGGCGCGCGGCGCTTGTTGAGCGTGAAGTGCCATCGTTGCCGGGATATCGCGGCATGGGGCCAGTACGTATTGGCAATCAGGCGTATGAACAGATACAGCATGACGTGTACGGCTCGGCAATCCTGTCGGTGGCACACGTCTTTTTTGACAAGCGTTTGGTGCATGCGGAATACGAGGCCCTGTTTCGCAGGCTTGAGGTGCTGGGTGAGCGCGCCGCAGAACTGTTCGATCAACCCGACGCAGGCATCTGGGAGTTCCGCGGTCGTCTCGAACCGCACACGTTTTCGGCGGTGATGTGTTGGGCCGCCTGCGATCGCCTCGCACGCATTGCGTTGCACTTGAACATTGCGGATCGCGCAACGCATTGGCGCTCGCAAGCCGACACCATGCGCGCAACTATTATCAGTGGCGCGTGGAACGAAACGCTGAACAGTTTTGGTGCGACATTGAATGGTGAACGGATCGATGCGAGTTTGCTTTTGCTGTATGAAGTTGGGTTTTTATCGGCGGACGATCCGCGATTTGTCGCCACCGTCGAAGCGGTTGGTCGCGAACTCAAACGCGGAGACTTTGTGTTTCGCTATCTCGACGAGGATGATTTCGGCGCACCCACGAATGCGTTTCTGGTGTGCACGTTCTGGTACGTGAATGCATTAGCTGCTATCGGGCGACGCGATGAAGCGCGTGAGTTGTTCACCCGAACATTGGCGCGTCGGAATCGTCACGGGCTGCTTGCGGAACATGTGGATCCCGCCACGGGAGAACAGTGGGGCAATTTTGTTCAGACGTACAGCATGGTCGGGTTGATCAGTTGTGCAATTCGATTGTCACAAAGCTGGGATCAGGCGTTTTGATGGTTCGCCCGCGATTTGATTTTCATTTGCGCAATGCGCTCCACCATGCGCCAGATGATCAGGGCAAGCACCGCGCCCAATAGAAATTGCGTGAGCGTGTAAGCGCCGATGCGAACGAGTGTCGGTGTGTTGAAAATCGGCCGCCGGGCAATTGCCGTCGCTACCAGCAGCGCGATGAGCATAACCAACGCATACGCACCGCCCCGCGTGAGCGCGAAGCGGAGTCGCCCACGCGCATAGAGTTCGGGGGTTTTGTCGAGCGGGCCGACGAGTGTGGTGAGGAGCCGCCCACCAATGCGCTCGAAGAAGGGGTCGGGGGAATTCATTCAGCAAAGATATCTGTTGGGGTTGGCCGTAGCTGGGGTTTGATGGGGACAGGTTCATCAAACTCAGTTTGATGGGGACAGGTTCATCAAACTCAGTTTGATGGGGACAGGTTCAGACCTTCGGCTCAGATTTGCTTTTCCGTCCATGTCGACACAGTGCGCTTCGACGATCGCCGCCACGCGGACCCACCATGCGGTTATGAAACGTCGCAGGCTTCTTTTCAAATGTATTTGATCGATTCTTTCGATCGATTTGCGCTGCCAGATGAACAGCGTCATCCATCTCGGTATCAAGATGTGTCGCAAACATGGCTCGATATGCTGTTTGCCGAGCCGTGGAATCTCGACCCAGCGAACGATAGAGAGTGTGTTCGGTGATTAGCCCATCCGAAGAGCCGAGTGCATTGCGCGCGTAGCTCGACCACACATAGGCCGATGGCTTCTCGACCATTAGCGCGCGAACCGGATTCAATTCAATGTATCTGCTGCAGGTGAAGAAGTAGCGAGCGGAGTGAATTGTGGTCGAGCGAAATCGACCTTCCCAAAGAGTTCCTGTGCGTTCGTATCGATGATTGAAATATCGCACGTAGCGAGTACCAACCAGATGCATCATGCGCGAAACACTCAACGGAGTGGAAGGTGTCACCAGAAGGTGTACATGATTTCCCATGAAGGTATAAGCGTGAATGGGGCAGCAATGCTTCGCACTGGATTCCTGCAAGAGCATTTTGAACAGCGCGTTGTCTGTTGGATCGAGAAACATCATTGCACGATTGTTGCCTCGCTGGATGACGTGTAACGGTGTTCCTGCGAAAATGGATCTTGGATATCGGCTCATGACTTCGGCGTGTTATAGGTGGTGGGCATTTAGCGATGCATTGGCGCATCCGCGCGTATAAGTGACTCTACTTACCATGCCCATGCCGCATCATTTCAATACCGGGAGAAGCTCTTCATTGCGCGAACCTGTCCCCATCAAATTGAGTTTGATGAACCTGTCCCCATCAAACTGTCCCCATCAAACCCTTGGAAATTACCGGGGCGATGTCACGCTTGACACGTTGCCGGTTGAATCAACAAAGAGACGAGTAATTCCGAACGGATCACCCGGTTTCTGCATCCGGCCGCGAAAATCAACAACGCGTCCTGCCGTATCCCAATGCACTCGATCCGGCGAACCGCATGTCGAACGTGCTTCGCCCTGTCGTCCGACCAAGTCCGCCATCATTTCGTGCGCCATGCCCTTGCGGCCTCAACGCTTGACGTGCCATGCTCTTACGGGCAGTCTCGAATAGGCTCCTCCTCTCCGCACGATCTTCCAAACCACAGGCAACGACATGGCCTTCTGGAAAGATTCCTCGCAAGCAACAAAAGATGCCGCCAGGGACGTCGCCAAAGACGCCCCAAAAGACCCGCCGAAAGACGCATCAATAGATCCGGCCAAGGATCCGCCAAAAACCATCAAGACGGATTCGCCGAGCGACGCAATGAATGCCGCACCAACGGCCGCTGCGACCAACGCGGAAGCAGATTCGGCCGCGTCATCCACCGACATCTTTACTCCGCCCACCATCACGACCTTCGATACTGGCGCCACCGCGCTACCAACTCCTTCCACTCCAGCACGGACGAACACAATGACTGCCAGCATCACCCCAATTCGCGACGTCGCGCAAAATCGCAAAGAGTCAATCCTGACCGAAGAGTTGACCATTGAAGGAAAAATTGAAGGCAGCGGCAACGTTCGCATTGCGGGAAAATTCAAAGGTGACGTGAACGTGCAAGGCAATCTGGTCATTGAACACGGCGCAACCGTAACGGGCAGCGTGCGCGCCCTCACGATTACCATCGCCGGCACATTGGAAGGAAATATCGAAGCCGCCACGCGCGTTGACCTGCTCGAAAGCGGCGTGATGACCGGCGATGTCAACGCTGAATCACTCACGGTTGCCGCGGGTTCACGCATGCGTGGGAAAGCAGAATTCGGCTGGACCGACAAACCAGCGCGAAAAGCGTGAGATGCAATTCATGAACGCAAGTTTTGATTCACAACTCCTGCATCACAACTCGTGAGTACCGTGCGCCCGGGTCAACCCGGCGCCACTCGCACCTGTCCACACTGCCGGCAAACCATTCTCGAAAGTGCAGCGGTTTGTCCGGCGTGCAAACATCACCTGCGCTCGGGCACGAGCCTCGCCGATGTACGCGCCGCGAATACCGAAAAAGCGCTATCGGTTGAAGGAACGATTTCACATCCCGCGTCGAGTTCACCGTGGGAATACTCGGTGCTCGTTACAGTGCGCGACGAAAAAGGTAAGGAAATTTCGCGACACGTTGCGTCGGTCGGTGTATTTACCGGCGCCGTTGAACGCTCATTCACTTTGGCCGTCGAAGTTTTTAAACCGAATTCGTAACGACGTTACTGGCCATCGTATTCCGCAATCAATTTTGGCGTGGCCTGCTCGCGCCACGTTGCTTCCAATAGTTCTTTCAACTGCTTCTTGCCAACCAAGGCTAAATTCACGAGCACGGCTGGATAATCCTTGTAGTGATCGGTAATGAAAAACACCTTTGGCTGCGTAAACATCAAATGATCGCGCACTACAAAGGGCGTTCGTAACACGATCGACTCGCCGTCTTCCTTAAGACGAATCATCATCTTGCTCTTCACCTTGATGGCGAGCGTTCCGTACGACGTACTTTCTTCAACACCGGGCAAATGCGAACACAGCGCCAGCACATCGTTGAATGTGAGGGGAGCGCGCGGCATCGCTATCGATCGACGCTGTAATAATTGATGACGGCCTGCTGCGCACCAGGAAACGTGTACACATCGGCTTCGCGCGATTGAATCACGTCGGCGATAACCTGCGCGACCGCCTCCGCACTCTGCGCCGATGGAATAGTGCGCGAGTCCACACCACCGTTGACGGCGTTCACACCAAATTCGGTCGCCACAACTCCAGGTGAAACCAATGTTACCTGAATGTTTGGATTGGCCGCACGAACATCGTCGCGAAAATTCGCCGTCAACGCGTTCAGGAAATGTTTGGACGCCGTATACGCCGAACGAAACGGCGCCATGGGGATGCGCCCCAACATCGACGACACGTTGATGATCTGCCCCTCCCCGCGCTCCTTGAAATGCTCGTACGAGGCCTGCATGCCGTACAACGCCGACTTCACATTGATGCGCATCATCTCATCAATGTCGTGATCGTTGAGTTCGGTCGCGTTCCTGGTAATGCCGCGCCCCGCATTGTTCACCCACACATCAACGTGACCAAAATGTTCGACAGCTTCATCGAGCGCGTCGTACACGGCGTCACGATACGTAACGTCCGTGATTATCGGCAACGCATTTTTGCCACAACGCTCGGCCACGGCGCGCAATTCTGCCTCACGTCGCGCGAGCAACGCGACACTGTGTCCACTCGCGCACAAATTTTCCGCGAGCGCAGCGCCAATTCCTGAACTCGCCCCGGTTATTACGACAACTTTGCCTGATGAAGCCAAGTTGCCACTCAAGTCCGCACCTGATCGCTTGCGTACGACTCGAGGACACCGCAACTCGCGCAGCGGTATGTAACAACCTTGTGCGCCGCGTGTCCCTTCGTCTTGAGTCCAGTCCAAAAACTCGTCTCAGCTGCACCTTCAATCCACTGCTGCTGATAGACGATTCCGCTGGTGCCGTTATCGAGAATAATTCCGGCTTCCATTCGTCCTTTGCAGCGCAAACACTCCGTCGGTGCCGATGCCATCAACGTGCTCCAGTAAAAGTCATTGCGAATTCTACCGGAATGCTATGCCGCGCGGAAGAAACCGACAATGCGATTCCACTACTTCGCCGAATCGCATTTGTTCTCAACTTCCATCGCGTCCACCAACATCGACGTCGGTGGCTGCGCTGTGATATTCGCCGACGTAATGCCATCCCGCCGCAGCACGCGCGCCCAGACTTCGAGGTCGTTGTCCGTGCTGTCGATAGCCGCTGAAATTGCTACACGATGCACTGTGACAATCGGAAACGTCTTCGTCGCGACGTATCGCCCCGGACGGCGGAACGAATTGTCAACGTTATAACCAAGTCTGCTCAGTTCCGTTTTCGCGCATAGCATACGCGGGTCGTTCAGATCCGCTCGCGCCTTTGTGCTGATCGGAGCGGAAGCGCATGCGGTCGCGGTGACAATTGCAGTAAAACCCGCAGCCAGGAAAATGTTGTTGTGCATGATTCATCCCTCAATGAGTCCGCTCGCGCATTACGGGGTCGCGCGACCGACGTCGTTTAAGTGAAAAAGATCGGCGTCGCCTGATGCGTGCCGATCCTCTTCATACCATCGAACAATTTTTCTGTTACTGGTATTTTGTCACTTGAATCGCATGCCGTTCGGGGCAACGGTACCTTTTCAGGGAATAACTGGGGGCGTAGCAACTTTCGCCACCCGCGGCGGCGGAGCAGCCCGACGTTTTGTCTCTGCATTGGAGCGCGGCAGTGGTCGATTCGCATCTGCGTTTGGTCGCGATTGCGACGGCTCAGCGCGCGGGGTCGGCGGCGCGCTTGGATCTTTGCGCATCGACAACGCGATGCGCCCGCGCACGAGATCGACGCTTTGCACTGTGACTTTCACACGCATGCCAACGCTCACAATTTCGTTGGGATCTCGAATGAATCTATCGGCAATTTGACTGACATGAACGAGTCCATCCTGATGCACTCCAACGTCAACGAACGCACCAAATGCGACGATGTTGGTAACAACACCTTCAAGAACCATCCCAGGAAGCAAGTCCGACGGCTTGGTAAGATCATCGCGAAACGCTGGTGGTTCGAATGCGGCGCGAGGATCACGTCCCGGCTTTTTCAGCTCACTCAGAATGTCGCGAAGTGTCGGTAGTCCCACATCTTCGCTCACGTAATTCGTGAGTGTGAGCTGGTCGACGAGTTCGTCGCTGCCAATAAGCGACGCAACATCGACACCCAAATCGCCGGCCATGCGTTGCACGAGGGCGTACCGTTCGGGATGTACACCGCTGGCGTCGAGTGGATGCTTCCCACCACGAACGCGCAAGAATCCTGCCGCTTGCTCAAATGCCTTCGCACCCAAACGCGGTACATCCTTGAGCGCGGAACGTGATTCAAGGCGACCGCGTTCATCACGTAGCGTGACGATTGATTGTGCGAGCCCCGGTCCAATGCCGGCAACGTAACTGAGCAGCGCGGCCGACGCAGTGTTCACTTCAACGCCAACGCGATTCACGCAGCTCTCAACAATTTCGTCCAGTCGTGCTTTGAGTCGCGTTTGCTGCACGTCATGCTGATACTGACCAACGCCGATTGATTTCGGATCGATCTTTACCAATTCCGCCAGCGGATCCTGCAAACGTCGCGCGATGGATACGGCGCCGCGCAGAGAAACATCGAGCTCAGGAAACTCAGCGCGCGCTAAATCGGATGCGGAGTAGACCGACGCACCGGCCTCGTTCACGACAACAACTTGTGGTGGAGTCGTCTTCATGTCACGAAGAGCCCCGCGTACCAGCGTTTCCGTTTCTCGACTCGCCGTGCCATTTCCGATCGCAATGAGATCTGGCGTGAAGCGCGCAACCACTGAGCGAATGCTGTCGGAAAAACGATCTTCCTGGTGCAGATAGATCGTGTCGGTATGTGCGAGTGCGCCTGTCGAACTGACGACAGCGACTTTGACCCCGGTACGAAAGCCAGGATCGAGACCGAGAACCTTCTTTTCGCCAGCGGGCGCCGAGAGCAGCAATTGTTCGAGGTTCCGACCAAAAATCGTGATGGCTTCGTCATCGGCGCGAGTTTTGAGCTCGACGCGCAGTTCCACCTCAATAGCCATCGCGACGATGCGCTTGTAGGCATCCGCTGCAACAATTGCGAGTTGCGCGGTGGCTTTGCGATTGCCAATGACTTCGTGCGCCAGCTTTCCGTTGATTTCCTCGACGGGTGCTTCAACGCGCCATTGCAACTGCCCTTCCGTTTCGCCGCGACGAATCGCGAGCATGCGATGACTTGGAATTGTGACAATTGCTTCGCTGAAGTCGAAATAGTCCTTGAATTTCGAATCGTCGCTGGCTTTGTCCTTGATGACGACGCTTTTGACGAGCCCTTTGCGGCGCGTGATATCGCGAATCCAACCACGCACATTCGCGTCGTCGGCAACCTGCTCGGCGAGAATATCACGCGCGCCTTGCAGTGCTGCTTCGGTGGTCGGCACTTCGCGTTCTTCGCTGACCAGCGTGGCGGCAAATTCGGTAGCCGCTGCATCCTTGAGTGAACCATCCCAAATCGCATCGGCGAGTGGACCCAATCCGCGTTCGCGGGCAATCATGGCGCGGGTTCTACGCTTCGGTTTGAACGGCAGATACAAATCTTCAATGGCCTGCTTGGAATCGGCAGCGAGGATCTGCGCTTTGAGCGCGTCCGTCATTTTCCCTTGTTCGTCAATGCTTTTCAGAACGGCCGATCGCCGCTCTTCCATTTCACCGATGTACTCTGCGCGATCGCGCACGTCGCGCAACTGTACTTCGTCAAGTCCACCGGTTGCTTCTTTGCGATAGCGTGCGATGAACGGAAGGGTTGATCCGTCCGCGAATAGTGCAAGGGTGCTTCGAACGCTGGCGAGAGAAATGTTGAGTTCTTTCGCGACGCGTGTTGTGATATCGGCAGATGCTTCAGTTGGGTGTGACATAGAAGCGCAGTTTCATGCGATGATGCGCGAATTGCAAGCACTTGAAGTTTTCGCAGCGCGGACATTTCCGAATATTCGCGGAGCAACAGCAACTGCATTGGCGCGCGGAGGCGCGGAGGTGCAAAGTCCTACATTGGAATGAGACCCTTCATCATGAACGCCTGCTTTGGCACAATACACACGGGGCACGGACCCATACTCGGGGTTTTGCCAAGCGTGACTGAAATGGGACCGAGTGGCACAATCTTCTTTTCAACGGTGTCGTTTACGGATACGGAAACGCTGAGTGTATTGCCCCGCACTTGTCCGGAAAAATGCGCCGGAACTGTTGGTCCGTACGAAACCGGATACGCGTGCAGCATGTAATTTCCATCAATTTCAAATTTTCCATTCGCGTCAAGCATTATCTGCGGCGGCATATCACCGAACGTGCAGCCAACATGAATGTGCGTGACGGAGTCGGTTGCAATCACGGCGGCGTTGTCGCCGCCCCAGGTGCCCAGCGCCAGCTTGCCATCGGCCGGCGGCAGCGTGGAGGAATCCGAGCACGCGGTTGAGATTATGACTGCGACGGTGCTGGCGATAGTTGTCGGTCGAACTCTACGCATTTGTTGCTCCTGCGAAAACCAAAGCGACCAGCCGCGAACAGCGCGTTCGCGACTGGATTCAACCTGATGATTGGTCCCTACTCGATTGGCGCGCCCTTTCGCGTCTGCGGCAACCCTTCCGCCATCCACTTCGGCATCGGTTCACCCTTCAAGTAGTGGTCGAAGTATTGCTTCATGCGAATCTGGAAATCCTTCTGATTTTCCTTCTTGCCGAGGTGATGTGGTTCGTCGGGATATGAGAGGAAAATCACCTGCTTGCCGTTGCGGCGTGCTGCGTTGAAGTATTCGAGCCCCTGGACCCAATCAACTGCGCCATCGGCCGTTCCCTGCAGAATCATGAACGGCGTTTGAATTTTCGCGACGTTGTGAACCGGAGACTGACTCTCATACAACTCTTTTTGCGTCCATGGCGTCACGTTCTCCCCCATGCGCACCTGGCCGATTTCCATAATACCCTGCTGCACGGTTCCCGTTTGCTTGTACAACTGATCGTAGAAGCTGACGAGATCGGCGGGCGGCGCACCCGTTACAACGGCGGCAAACATGTTGGTTTGTGTGACGATGTACGAGGACTGATATCCGCCCCAGCTGTGTCCCTGCAG
>JBDUAX010000491.1:0-3494 GCA_040004455.1 Gemmatimonadaceae bacterium | reverse complement strand
GCACGGTCAGGTTGCGGTGCGAATTCGAGTTCTAAAACCGATTGGTGTTGCGGCGATGTTCTGCTTTGAACGCAGTGCGCCACGTCTTTCCGCTGTCAGGCGAGTCTTCGAATAGCTGTAGTGCGCGATCGTCGCTCAATGGCATGATGGTTACACGCGATCGCGCGACCTCGCCTGCGTCGAGCGATGGAATGAACCGAACGCCCGGGCCGTGGTAGGTCGAATCAGAATGCCGAACCGGCACGCCAGATGGTGAGGGGATCTGATTGGACATGTAAACCTGCTTCCATTCACGCTTGTTCACGTCGAACGCCGACACACTCAGACCTCTATTTCCCGCTCGGCCCGTCCACTCAGCAGTGATTGCACAGCCGTCAACCACGGCGCGCACGTTTTGCGCTGCGTATCGGGCTCCAGTGGAATCCAACACTTCCCAATCGCCGACCCAAAAAGCCAGCCGTTGATAGTTCGAATCTGCACTACAGGGGGACGCGGTCGCCGTCCGTGGTCGTACATCTTTCTGGTTCTGCAGTGAGGCGGAAGCCAAGCTCGCAATAATTGCGATGACCCCAAGCCGATTGGCGTACAAGTTCGTATGCATCGAGATCCGTTCGAGAATAAGAATTGAAGATTCACCATTCTAGGGAATACGCCACAGATTGCAGATGGATGAATTCGTCGGGTTATGGTACTTTTCGACGAATGACGAAGGCCCGCCAAATGCCGACTCCGAGAGTTGCAACAAAGAGTGTGCACCGAGTTGCGTTCGATCGGCGCAAATACGGTCGGCATTTGTTGATTGATGTCGCGTGGATACACGACTTGCGCGGTTTCCTGGTTGGTGAACCACATTCTCTCGAGTTTTTTGATGTGACCTTCGTAACGCGTGGCGCGGGCTCATTCTGGCTCGACTCACACTGTCACGCGGTGCATGCAGGAGCGGTGTTCTTTTCAACGCCGGGACAGGTTCGGTTGTGGGATACCAAACAGCTCGATGGAATGTCTCTGTTCTTTGAAGCGTCATTCATCAGCGAATTTCTGCAGGACGAGAACTTTCTGCATCGGCTTCCTTTCTTTCACAACGAAGCCGCGCGCGCCGTTCTAAGCCTTCCGCCCGCTGACGTACGTCGCGCGAAAAATCGGCTTGCGACGATGCAACGAGAATTAGCGCACCACCGCCGTGACAGCGTAGATCTGCTGCGCGCACACGTACACGAGACACTTGTTGTGCTGGCACGCCAGTACGCCGCGCAGCATGGCGTTGCTTCACAGCGCGCCACGCACGGCGTCGTCTCGAGATTCGTGGAGCTCGTGGAACGCGACGCGGCGCACCGTCATCGCATCGCTGATTATGCCGCCGAGCTGGCCGTGACTCCCGGGCACCTGAGCGTTCTATGCGTGCAGTACATTGGACATCGTGCAAAGCAGGTGCTCGACAACGTATTGATGTCGCGTGCGCGGCGAGGACTCCTTTACACCGACGACTCTTCCGCTCGCATTGCCGCATCACTCGGTTTCGAAGACCCGAGTTATTTCTGCCGTTTCTTTCGGCGCGAAACCGGACAGACGCCGCAGGAATTCAGGAGAGCTCTTCGCACCACCCCTGCGAGGTGAATATTCAAGGCACAATTCGCCTGCACGTCAAATCTCAATGGAAATCGTCATGGTACGCGGTCGTCCAAGATGAATGTCTATAGGATTTGCGGAATTGGGTCGATATGAATCGTAAGACGACGCTCCGCGTGCTCAATTTGATGGAAGCGGTATTACGCGATCCGGTGGAGGGTATTGGCAAGCCAGAACTGTTGAAAGTGCGTGGTACGAAGCTTTAGCAAACGCCCCGGCACGGTGCTACCCAACATCGCCGTTCCGCAGAGTACGTCGGCCATCAACTGGAGCGACGTGCCGTTTCACGTGTTCAGCACGGACGGTGCGGCGGAGCTGCAAGCAACAGCCTATGCAGCTACTCGCCGCCGCAATAAACAAAAGCGGCATGCTAAACGTCATCACCGGAAGTGACACCGTATCGGACTTATGCATTCATCGCGCGCAATCGAATTGAACAATGCGATTGCTCCGCGCGCAGTGATTCACGTTCACGTGGCATCACTGCGTCCTGTTAAGTGCAATGCGAGCACCCAGCACAATCCAACAATGCCGGGCGCTCGCCACTCGTCCTGCACAACACGAACGACGTTCTTAAGCCCAGTGCGCCCGAAGTTGCGCATTGAACTCCTCCGACCGCTCCTCCGGGAAGAAAATCCGCGCACCCTTCAACTCCACCATCCGCCGCGTACCGGGAATCGTCTCCGACAACCATCGCGCCCACTTCACATCGAAATACACGTCATCGGTTCCCCACATAATCAACGTTGGTGCTTTGAATGTTTGCAGCTTCGCCTCCACTGCAACGGTGTGCTGCGAATCAAACGCCGCGAGAAATCTTGCCAGGTCACGCGTGCGTTGCTCCGTTCTCACCAACGGACGCAAATACGTTTCAATCACATCATCCTTCACGCGCTCCGGTTGCTCGTACGCGGCCCCCAACGCTCCCGGCGAACGATAAACACTCTTATCGGCCAACATCCCTTCGAGCACATCACGCAAACCACCCGCAGCCGCTATGGCGAGAAACGGCTTGAATGCTTCCGGAGGCCAATTGTCATGCGTATCGCAATCAGTGAGCGTCAAACTTCGTACGCGCGAGGGATATTGCGCTGCAAAAATCTGCGCGATTCCACCACCACTGTCGTTGCCGATCAAATCAACCTGATCGATGTGCAGCGCATCGAGAAACTCGCGCAACATCGTCGCATTTGCCGTCACCGAAACATCCTGATCTGCCGCAATTTCCGTGTCGCCATGCGCGAGCAAATCAATTGCAACGCAACGTCGAATGTCCGCCAACTCGGCCAACTGATGTCGCCAGAGATAACTGTTGAGCAACACTCCATGCACAAACAATGCGACGGGCCCACTCCCCGACTCGACGTAACTGATATGTCCCGACGGAACGTCGACGACATTCCGTCGGAAATCAGCGATCTGACCGGATGACACCGTCAGACCTTTCCGCCGACCTTTTTTCCAGCTCCTGGCGCGTGCGCTTCACGCAACGTTTGCGCGCACTCTTCGCAGCACACTTCCACGGTATTGTTGCCAATAGTCACCTTGAAGGCGTTGGCGTCCAACTCGCAGTCGCAAGCCGCGCAAGTCTTTGCAGTCATGATCCACTCCCCAGAAAAATTTGAACTTCGAGACGAGGCAATAAGAAACGTCCCGGGCGGGGAGCGTCGCTATCGAAATCTTTAGCGATTTTCGCGAGAGCTTTGCGACGGGATCCTTCAATAACAACTGTTCAGCAATACTCGCTCAGTAACGATACTTTCGCACTTTCAGCGAAGGCGCGCCGTGCGCTGGAATTCGGCCGGTGTGCGACCATACGCCTGACGAAATGCGGCGCTGAAATGGCTGTGGCTTGAGAATCCCAACTC
>JBDUAX010000490.1:0-3502 GCA_040004455.1 Gemmatimonadaceae bacterium | reverse complement strand
AGAGCGGGAACCTTCGGGCAGGACGCTTTTCACCAACGCCGCTTCGCGAGGATAAATGAGAGGACGGCGCTGTACCTCACGCCAGTATTGTTCGTTCTGGTTGTTCACGAAATTGTCCTGACGCTTGAACGTGAACGTATTCACGCCGAACAGCTTTCCGGCGAAATCGTTCTCGACGTAATTACTCATCCCCTCAACAATCGATACGACTGCAATCAGGAACATCACGCCGATGGTAACACCAATCAGCGTGAAAAAACTCTTGAGCTTTTGTACCCTGATTGTGTTGAGTGCCAGAACGACGGCTTCAAAAAATGGCATGACTTAATGGTTACTCGTAACGAAGGGCGTCGACGCGAAGAGATCGTGACGCCCCCGTATCGGAAATTGATTCCTGCGACGGCGCGCGTCGCAGGACACTACGCTAATGCGCCCCTGCTGTTTCTATGCCAAGCTTGGCTGCGAACTGATCGCGTCGTTCGTCGCTTGAGAGTACGCCGTCACGCAACACAACCACGCGTTTGGCATGCGCGGCGATGTCGGGTTCGTGCGTCACCATGACTACCGTTTGGCCTTGCGTGGCCAGGCCTTCAAACACGCGCATGATTTCTTCGGACGTTTGTGAATCGAGGTTACCAGTCGGTTCGTCAGCGAGCAGAATGGACGGCCGATTAACAAGCGCACGCGCAATCGCAACACGTTGGCGTTGTCCGCCGGAAAGCTCATTTGGCCGGTGATGAATGCGTGATCCCAATTGCACCGACTCCAGTGCTTCCCTGGCACGTTCGTGACGCTCTGAAGAAGAAATGCCCGCGTACACAAGCGGCAACTCAACGTTCTGCAACGCAGTCGCGCGCGGCAGCAGGTTGAACGTCTGGAACACGAAACCGATTTCTTTATTGCGAACACGCGCCAATGCGTCGTCGCTCATGGAAGATACCAGCAATCCGTTCAGCCAGTACTCGCCGCCGTTTGGTGTGTCGAGGCAGCCGATCAAGTTCATGAATGTTGACTTTCCTGAACCAGACGGGCCCATGATTGCCACATATTCGTTTCGACGAATGGCGAGATCAACGCCCCGCAACGCGCGCACAATTTCACCGCCCATATCGTACTGGCGTTGCAAGTTGCGCGTTACGATGACCCAATCACTACTGGGAGCGATGCCGGGCGCGTTTACAACGGCTCGGCGTTCTCCAGTGGTGCTGAGGCCAATATCATCGATTGTGTCGGTCACGATTTCTTTCCTGGTGTGAGCTTCTTGTCTTCGACTTTGGCTTCCCGGACCATTGCGCCATCCTTGAGTTCACGAATGGCCTGATACGTGCCAGCGACGATGCGGTCACCAATCTTAAGCCCACTCACAACCTCAAAGTGGCGCTCTCCGGCGATACCCACCTTTACGGGCACAAAGGTCACTTTGTTGTCGGCGCCCACAGTAAAGACACCTTCGACGTCCTTCTTGCCGAACTGCTTCTGAGCCGCGCCGTTCTTGCCCACGGCCTGGGCCGTGTCCGCATTGGGAAGCTTCTCGTTTTCACGAACGGTCAGCGCAATGATTGGAATCGACAGTACCATGACGCGCGTATCGGTCACGATCTTGGCCGTTGCCGAAAAATCAGGGCGCGTTTCCTTGGGAGGATTGATCAGCTGAACCTTGACCTCGTAGTCCACTGCCTGATCGCCCGCCGCGCTCGTTGCACTCGCGCCCTTGGTGGAGCTGTTCGAGATCTCGACAACCTTGCCAACAAATGTGGTGTCCGGGAACGCGTCGATTTGAATGATGGCCGAATCACCGACGCTAATGCGCGCGACGTCGGTCTCGTCAACCTTGACCTTCGTTTCCAGAATGGCCATGTCGCTGATTGTGAGCAACGTGGCTGCGTCCTTGTTAAGTGTACCCTGAATCGCAACCTCGCCTTCCTGCACGATGAGGCGCGTAACTTTTCCACTCATCGGTGCAGTGATGGTGGTGCGGCTCAACGCCTGCTTTGCATCGCGAACGCTAGCAGAGGCTTGATCGACGCTGAAATTCGCGGCATCGAGTTGCGCTGCTCCCACTTCGATTTGCGTTTTGAGCTGTTCCAACTGCTCGTCCGTTACGCCAAGTGAAGACGATTTACGCAACGCCGTTGATCGATCAAAGTTCTTTTTGGCTTGGTCGAGACTGGCCTTCATCTGTGCTGCCTGCGCCTTCGAAGTCGAAAGCGCGGCTTCGGAACGCTGCACCGCCGCAGTAGCCTGCTCGGGATCGATTTGCAGCAGGAACTGTCCCTGCCTGACCATATCGCCTTCCTTCACGGCCAGGCGAATGATTTTTCCGGTGACGTCGGCGCTGACATTGACTTTGGTGCGCGGCTGAATTTGGCCACTGGCCGTAACGGTGGCCACGAGGTCGCGTTTTTCGGTTGCTTCTATGCGGACTTCAACCGGTTTTGTGTTGTTCTTTTGGTAATTGACATAAATGAGCCCGCCGATGCCTGCGAGCAGCACGACGGGAATGCCAACCTTTGCTAACATATTCATGACGGCGCCTTGAATTAACGGAGAGAACGGCCGACGGCAGTTTCAAGCTGCGCGAACGCTCGTTGGAAAGCGTAGACGGCGTTGATGCGGTCCGTTTCAGCACGAGCAAAATCGCTACGTGACGTAACGAGTTCGACGAGACTGATGGAACCGACACGATACCGTTCTTCCGCCAAAGAAAGTGCAAGACGGGCTGTGCGCGCATTCTGTTCCTGAAGCGCGACCGTTTGCTGCGAAGTGGTAAGCGTCAGCCACGCCGTCGTGACGTCTGCATTGATTTGAAGCTGTTGAGCACGAACATTGTTTTGCGCGTTACGACGACCGACGTTTGCGTTTTCAATCTGCTGCTCGCGACGCCAACCGTTAAAAATTGGCAGTGAGAGCTGAGCGTTCAGCCCGTAAGGACTACGCGTGAAACCAAACGGATACTGGCTCTGTGCGCTGCGAAGGGCGGCTTCCTGCGCTGGCGAGAACGCGATACTCTGACAAGCGGCCAGCTGGTTAGACAAGTTCAATGCAGCGCGCACTTCTTCGCTGCGAATGCAGCTGTTTTTCTGAGCCGCCGCATTGTTGACACTACTTGCGATAAGTTGATCGGTATCAATGGAACGGTTAGTGTAACCCGACAATCCCGCCGACAGCGATAATGTCGGATAGTACTGTGATTTCGCGACTGAAACTTCCTGATCCTGAAAACGCAACCGCGCTTCGTTAGCCACCAGAACCGGATTCTGTTTTTTCGCCATGTCAAGAATTTGTTCAAGCGACTGCGCCGGAAGCGTCATCGAGGTGAGCGGCTCCAATTGCGTGGATAGAACTGGTTCGACGCCCATGAACTGAAACAGTCTCAGTTTGTCGATGTCGACCTGATTCTTGGCAAGCACCGTCTGCACTCGCTGAGTGCCGTTGGTTACATCCGCACGTTGGACATCGAGCTGCGTTCCAGTTCCAACCTGCAGTTTGGCTTTCGCCAACT
>JBDUAX010000097.1:0-11864 GCA_040004455.1 Gemmatimonadaceae bacterium | reverse complement strand
AAATCCGGGAACTCGCTGCCCATTTGGTGGAAGCAGTGCGGGCACGACGTGACAATCGTTTTGATCTGGTAACCGTTGAGCGTTTCGATGACCCCCTTCGCCAGCGTCTGATACAAATACTCGTTGCCCATGCGACGCGCGGGATCGCCATGACACGTTTCTTCCTGGCCAAGAATTGCAAATTTCACGTTGGCCGCCTGCATGATTCGCGCAAACGCGACCGTGGTTTTCTTCGAGCGATCGTCGAAGGAGCCCATGCAACCGACCCAGAACAGAATGTCGGCTTGCTCACCACGCCCGAAGAGTTCCGCGACCGTCGGAATGTCCATTCCTTCGGCCCAACCAGCGCGCTCCGACGGGCTGAACGCCCACGGACTGCCGTTGCGCTCAAGTGACTGCAACGCGGGTGCCAGTTCGTCGGGAAAGCGCGATTCCATCAACATCAAATCGCGACGCAGTTCGTTGATGATGTCGAGCTGGTCAATCGACACCGGACATTCTTCCACGCACGCGCGACAGCTCGTACAGGCCCACAGTTCTTCTTCCGAAATCCAGTTGTCGAGCAATTTTTTGTCGAGCACAACCTGCTGTTCGGCCGTGGCAGTGCCGCCGCCAATTTCGTCGAGCATCAAGGCTTTTTCGGTCAAACGCGCACGGGTTTTCACGACGATCATGCGCGGCGACAACAATTTGCCGGTCAAATTCGCAGGACACGCAGCAGTGCAACGCCCGCACTCCGTGCACGAATAGCCATCGAGCAAGTTCTTCCACGAAAGATGTTCAACATCGCTCGCGCCGAACTGCTCAACATTGTCCCCTTCCAAATCCATCGGGCGCATGGCGCCAATTGTTCCGGGCGCGCTGGTGTTCGAAAACCACACGTTGATGAGCGACGTCAGCACGTGCAGATGCTTCGAACCGGGCAGGTGATTCAGGAAATACAGAATCAGTAGCGCATGAAACCAGAACAGCGACGTGCGAAGAATGTGCGCAGTGGTGTCGGACAATCCGGCGAAGGGTTTGGCAATCAACGACGAGATGACTCGTCCGCCGCCGCTCTCACCCAAATGCACATCCATGGCAAACATGAACAGCAGCGACACCATCAACGCCGCAATCATGCCGAGAATGAACACGGCGTCGCCGCCGTGCACGGGATCATTGCGGAAGCGCGCGGGGCGAATCACCAAACGGCGATACAACAGGAACGCGACGGGAATGAGCACAAACACCGCGAACAATTCCTGCGAAACGACATACGGCAGATACAGGAAATTCGGTAAAAACAAACTGTAGCTGAATCCCGTGAACAAGCCTTGAATCATGATTTCGGCAGTACCCAGGCCGAGCACGCAAAAGCCCCAGAACACGAGGGCGTGCATGAAGCCGCCAAATGGATCACGCAGAATTTTCGACTGCAGCAATCCGATCGTGATCAAATTCTTCGTGCGCAGCCCTGGTTCATTCGTTCGATTTTCCTCGTGCCCAATGTCGAGCCAGCGTTTGAGACGCAGGGCGCTTCGAGTGAAAAACGCCAGCGCTACCACGAGGCAGGCGGCAAAGATGAGGTTGGAGACTCCCATATGGCGAAGCTAGGCACGGGTATCGGGCCGTACAAGCTTTTCGCAGGCTTTGGATGCGACCGTGGCCTTGGCGCATATTGGCCTACATATTGGCAAAGGAATCAGCGCTGCCGAGGAGTGGCGCGTACCACCTGTTGAGCCTAGCATGGTAGGCCTACGCTTTCCCTGTCCTCCACGAATCGTGTCGTCCTTAATGTCTGGAGTCTGCATGCTCCGTTCCCTCCGCAGCATCCCCGTGCGAGTAGCTCTCGTATCGGCGGCTATGCTCCCCTGCTCCAGCCTGTTCGCTCAAGCGACCAGCGCCACGTGGTCACCCAAAGAAGTGCTCGCGAAGGAGACGTATACCAAGCCACCCGCTGAAATCGAGAAACTCGTTTCGGCGCCTCGGCAGAACAACGTCAGCCTTACCAACCAAAGCCCCGATCGCAAATACTTCCTCAAGTTACAGAACGAGGGATTGCCCAGCGTTCAGGCATTCGGCAAACCGCACCTCTATTTCGCAGGTTTGCAGGTTGATGCGAAGGCAAATCGCGCGCGCGTATTGACCACGCGCGGTTCGACCGGTTTGTCGATTATTGACGCGAACACCGGCGCGTCGCGCGATCTGGAAATTCCCAAAGGCGCAACGGTGTCGAGTCCAACGTGGTCGCCGAGTGGTGCGCAACTCGCGTACATCGCGAATTTCGATGCGAGTTCGAATTTGTACGTCGCCGATTTGGCAACGGGCAAGTCGCGCAAGATTGGCATTTCGAATTTGCTCGCGACGCTTGTGAGCACCATTGATTGGACGCAAGACGGCAAGAGCCTCGTCGCCGTTTTGATTCCAACGCCGCGAGCTGCCGAACCAGTTCGCCCGGCAATTGAAACGGGACCGATTGTTCGCATGACAACAGGGAAGAAGATTCCCACGCGCAACTTCGCGAGTTTGCTGAGCGACGATCACGACAAAGCGTTGATGGAGTATTACGTCACCGGTCAGCTTGCACTTGTCGATGTAAAGACAGGTGCAGTTGCGAAGGTTGGCACGCCGCAAATGATTGCATCGGTAGACATGTCTCCCGATGGCAAGGCGTTTCGCGTTGGCGTGCTGCAGAAGCCGTTTTCGTACATCGTACCGGAAACGAGCTTCGGAACGACTGAAGAGTTGTGGGATGCCAGCGGAAAGAAAGTTGCGGAGTTGTCGCACCGGTCATTGAGTGAAATCGAACCGGGTGATGCACCGGCTGGTGGCGGACGCGGTGGTGCAAGCGCTGGCGCGGACACAGCGTGGCGCAATTTTGGTTGGATGCCCGATGGAAGTGGCCTCTATTATTTGAAGCAGGAAGCTGGAGCGGCGCGCGCCGCTGGAGACAGCATTGAAGTGGTTGGCGCCGGAAGCGGTGCGGTGATTGGTGGTGGACGCACGGGCGGCGCTGGCGGACGTGGCGCGGGTGGCCGTGCTGGGGCGGGTGGGGCCGCGGGCGGCGCCGGGCGCAAAGATCATCTCGTGGCGTGGTTGCCACCGTTTGATGCCAGCAGCAAGAAAGAAATTTTCGTAAGCGATAATCGTTTGAGCGGCGTCATTTTTTCGGACGACGGCAAGATGGTGTTCGCTGCGGAAAACACGAACGGCACGGGATCGGTGTTCGGTGTTTCGCTTGATGAACCAACGAAGCGTTATCCGATTTGGCGCCAACGTGGAAACACCGCGGCAATTGGCGGTGGCGGCGGACGTGGCGGAGCTGGTGGTGGTGGCGGACGCGGTGGTGCTGATGATTCGCTCAGCTTCTATCAGAATCCCGGCAACCTGATGACGAAGCGCGGACGTACGGGCAATCCGGTCGCGCTTGTTTCGACGGACGGCAAGTACGTGTATCTGCAAGGCACGCATTACAACAAGAACTGGCAAACGACGGCACCGAAAACATTTGTCGACAAAATTGAAATTCGCACGGGTCAAAAGTCATCGGTATTTGAAGCTGCTTCTGACATGAACGAGACGGTTGAAGCGCCGCTCGATGATGACTTCACCAAAGCGGTGATTATGCGCGAAGGACCCAAGACAGTTCCTGATTCATATGTGCGCGACATGAAGGCCGGTACCGTTACCAAGCTTACGAACAACAAGGACATGGCGCCGGAATTCACGGCTGCTATTCGCAAACGCATTCAGGTAACGCGTCCCGATGGTTTTCACTTCATGGTAAATCTCACGCTGCCAGCGGATTACAAAGCGGGAACAAAGCTTCCGGCGATGTTCTGGTTCTATCCGTATGAGTACAATGAGCAATCGGGTTACGATCGCAGTTTGCGCGCGGAGAACATCAATCGTTTTCCGGCGCAGGGCCCGCGCACGATTGAATATCTCGTCACGCAGGGCTATGCAGTTGCGAACTTCGATCCGCCAATTGTTGGGCCAGCCGGTCGCATGAATGACAACTACATCTCTGATTTGCAGATGGATTTGATCACGGTAATCGACGAGCTGGATAAACAAGGCTTCATCGATCGCTCACGTCTGGGAATCGGCGGACACAGCTACGGCGCGTTCAGTACAGTGAATGCGATGACGCACACGTCGTTTTTCAAGGCAGGCATTGCGGGCGACGGTATGTACAATCGCACGCTGACGCCGAACGGATTTCAGAGTGAGCGTCGGGACGTTTGGGAGGCACCGAATGTGTATCTCGAGATGTCGCCGTTTCTCGAAGCGGATAAACTGTCTGGTGCGTTGCTGATGTATCACTCGCTGGAAGATCAGAACGTAGGAACAGATCCAATCAGTTCAATTCGCATGATGCAGGCCCTGCTCGCAAACGGGAAAAACGCGGCGTTGTACATGTATCCGTACGAGGACCACGGGCCGGCAACGAAGGAGACGATTTTGGATCAGTGGTCGCGGTGGGTCGCGTGGCTCGATCTGTATGTGAAGAACGGCAGCAAGGATGCGCCGGGGAAGACCAACGCCGTGGTTCCTTGAGCACGCGGGGTTAGCAGGCGATTAGAGAACGCTTCGCGATGATGTTTTCACCACGGCTACCTCCGCGCCTCTTAATGTCGTACTCCATCGCGCTTACGCTCCGCGCCTCCGCGTGCCCCAACCGCCATTCGTCCAACGGATCTCAAAGCAATCGCCCCGACATCGGATTCCGATATCGGGGCGGTCCAATTTCTTGCTAAACCTTCCTACGACACCGCGCGCTCGTTGCTCAGGCCTTGGCCTTCCTGATAGCCTCCGTCAACACCGGCACGATCTCGAACGCGTCGCCCACAATCCCATAGTCCGCGATTTTGAAAATCGGCGCGTCCTTATCCTTGTTAATTGCAACGATTGTGTGTGAAGTACGCATGCCGGCGAGATGCTGAATCGCGCCCGAAATGCCAACAGCGATGTAGAGACTCGGGCTCACGTTACGACCGGTCTGCCCGATTTGATCGGAGTGCGGACGCCAGCCCTCGTCTGTAACTGCCCGCGTTGCACCGACAGCAGCGTTGCCAAAGGCATCGGCGAGATCTTCAACCAGCTTGAAGTTCTCTGGCGCCTTCAGTCCGCGTCCTCCGGCGATAATGATGGGCGCATCACCCAAATCGATTTTGCCCGTATTGCCCTGCTTGAGTTCAATCACCTTCACGCGTGACGCGCTCGGATCGACCGACGCTGTGATTGCTTCACTCACCAACGGCTTAGCATTCACTTCCGGTTGAAATGCACTTGGACGCAGCGACAAAATTGATGGCGAACCCGTAAGTGACAACGTCGCGATTACTTTGCCAGTATTCACCGGATGTTGCGCCACAATTGTTTCTCCATCGAGCGAGAAATGCGTTACGTCTGCAACGAGACCAACTCCGAGTTTGGCCGCAACGCGCGGCGACAAATCACGCCCCTGTGCTGATGCACTGAACACCGCATAACGATATCCCCCGCTCTTCATCAACTCAGCGATTGTCGCAGCGAGTGCTTCCGGATTGTACTGCGTGAAACCCGCGTGCTCGAGCACCAACACTTTGTCGGCGCCGTGCTGCGCGAGAGCATCGGCTTTTGATGCAATGCCTGCGGCACCAGCAAGTACCGCATGAACGTTTCCGCCGCCTGACATATCTGCCAGTTTGCGCGCGCCCGTTGTCGCTTCGAGTGCAACTTTGCGCAAATCACCAGCGCGTGATTCTGCGAATATAAGAATGTTGGCCATGATCAAAGTACCTTCGCTTCGGTTTGCAACAAACGAACGAGTTCAGGAACTGCAGCAGAACTGTCGCCGAGTATGCGACCAGCGGCGCGTTCGGGGGGCAGCTGCATTTTCGTGATGGTCACGCGCGACTCACCAAACTGTGGCACTTTCACTTCGAGCGTTTTTTTCTTGGCGGCCATGATGCCCTTGAGCGATGGCAAGCGTTCCTTGTTGAGTCCTTCGTCTACCGTGAGCAGCGCGGGCAACGGAAATTCAACAACTTCAGTTGCGCCTTCGAGCGTGCGATGTGCAGTGCCCTTGCCACCCGCAATTTCCAATTTCGACACGTTGGTAACGCAGGGCAAATTCAACAACTCCGCGACCATTGGTCCCGTCATCTGATTTGACGAATCAATTGCGATGCGACCGAACAGCACGAGATCGTATGCGCCGTCTTTCAATTCTGCAGCGAGTGCGCGCGCAACCGCTAATCCATCGGCCGGCAATGCATCGGCCTTGAGCAACACGGCGCGATCTGCACCCATTGCGAGTGTTTTGCGAATCTGTTCCTGCGCGGCGTCGGGGCCGATTGAAATCACGACCACTTCGCCTGCGTTCGCTTTTTCCTTCAGTTGCAAGGCGGCTTCGACCGCCCACAAATCGAAATCGTTAACGTCGTACTTGAGTCCGTTTTCGTCGACGCGCGTACCACCGGCAGCAATGGCAAATTTCACTTCCATGACCGGGACGCGCTTGATGCACACGGCAATTTTCACCGCGGATGCTCCGTTTTAGGGCTTAAGAAAAAGGGCTAGCCACGGAAGCTAAGCGGTAATTGCGCAAAACGCAGCGACCAAGCTGCGACCGATCGGTGAATTCCTAGAGGATAACGCGATAGATGCTGAACGCATCGCTGACCACGACATGCAGCGGGCGCTGAACTTCATTGGCTGGTCGCACGCTTTCCATGATGATGCGATAACTGCCAGGATCGACGGGCGCTGGAATTTTGAGCACTATGGTTTGCGGAACGATCGCGCCCGCGGGAACTCGGATCATGTTGGCGGCGGCGGCGCAGCCTGCGTCGCCGTTAGAGCGGGTTTCGAATGCGTCCACCTTGACCCATTCGGTGCCGACTTTGTGCTCCACATAATCGATGCACGGAAAGTACGCCAATTCGTCTGGGCCATTGTTCTCAATCGAAAATTTCGCCTCAACGCCTGGCACATAAAAGGCGTTCGACGCATACACATGCGCAATGCCCGACCCCCGGTCAGGAATGGGCGCGGTTGGTGAATCGCTGCAGCCACCCACCAACGTCATCGCGCTAACGAGCACCCATCGCACGTTATTTCGAATCATGAACGACTCCAGGCAATTGAGAATCCTCAATTCACAACCAACCTCGGCTACTGCGGGTCACTCCTGCTACTTGAACGCGCTCAAACCGGTAATGGCCTGCCCCAGAATGAGCGAATGCACATCGTGCGTGCCTTCATACGTATACACGCTCTCAAGATTCGCCATATGACGCAACGCGCCATACTCGGCGAGAATTCCATTTGCTCCAAGCAGACGACGCGCTTCACGCGCGATGTTCGTCGCGATATCCACGTTGTTGCGTTTCGCGAGTGAAACCTGCGTAGGCGTGAAATTACCGGCATCCTTCAAGCGACCGAGATGCAGCGCCACTAGTTGCCCTTTGGTGATTTCCGTCAACATGTCGGCCAGGCGCACTTGTTGAATTTGAAATGCACCAATTGGCTTGTCGAACATGACGCGATTCTTTGAGTATGCCGTCGCTTCTTCAAAGCACGCCATCGCTGCGCCGAGTACGCCCCACGAAATTCCATAGCGCGCTTGCGTAAGACACATGAGGGGACTCTTGAGCCCATTTGATTTGGGCAGAACTGCATCGGCGGGCAAATGCACGTCCACCATCACGAGTTCACTCGTGTCACTCGCGCGAAGAGAAAGCTTGCCTTTCTGATCGCGCGCACTGAAACCTGGCGTGTTTGTCGGAACAATGAATCCACGAATGGATGTGTCCTCATCACTGTCGCCAGTTTTTGCCCACACCACTGCAACTTGCGCCATCGATCCGTTCGTGATCCACATCTTCGCGCCGTTCAGAATCCAACTGCCGTCCGGCTGCTGCCGCGCGCGTGTCACCATTCCCGACGGGTTGCTCCCGTAGTCGGGTTCAGTTAAACCAAAACAACCGATGATTTCGGCGGTCGCCATTTTCGGCAAATACATGCGCTTCTGTTCTTCCGAACCAAACGCAAAAATCGGATACATTACCAGCGCGCCCTGCACCGATGCGAATGAGCGAATTCCCGAATCACCGCGCTCGAGTTCCTGCATGATGAGCCCATACGCGACACTCGAAAGTCCCGCGCATCCGTATTCTTCGGGCAGCGTTGCACCCAACACGCCAAGTTCGCCCAGTGCGGGAATCAGTTCGGTTGGGAATCGCCCCGCGACATAACACTCGCCGATAATCGGCAACACGCGTTCATCGACGAATTGGCGAATTGTGTCGCGAATGCTGCGCTCTTCTTCGGTTAGCGCCGCATCGATGTTGAACAAATCGGCGGCGTGCGCCTTGAGTTCAACGGAAGGAAGCGCGAGAATCTGAGCAGCGGCGAGTGTGTCAGTAGCCATCTTGAAAGCCTCGAGTATTTGGGCAAGCGCACGCCCGACAGAGCTGGAAATGTAGCGGTAAAGTCAGCCGTTCTACAGCGATTTTCTATTGCAACAGACGATCAGGCCGCACCAACACTTCGTTTTGCCTTTAGCGGCACCACATCCCGACGCGCCGAAGGCGCAATTCCCACCTCTCGGCATTTTTTTCGAAATGCTCCGTGGTGATCGACGGGTCGTCCGGTCTCATGCTGCCACTGATGCACCATTTCGTGCAGCAACGTGTGCATTGCCTCCTTCCAACCGTGGCGCACAATGTGTTTGCGCGACATCACGATTTCAGACGGCGTGAGGCGACTTCCCGGGTCGAAGTGGCCAAGCCGAGTGGCCATGCGCCCGGACAGATGAATTGGGAGTGAGCTGAGTTTTCCCTCAAACCAGCGAGCGTTGAATTCACTGTGTGCGGTCACGAGCGCAGTAATCAACGCAGCGTCGCCTGCGCGAGCGGGTTCGGCGCGCCGAACTGCCGGTGCGCGTTCCACATCGTGAGCGAGGATGGCATCGCGCGCAGATACACGCACACCTTTGTTGCGCGCCGTTGCAAACGTGACAATTGCGCGCAGCACTTCTTCCGGTGCGTCGGCATAGCCTTCGTGAACTCGAAGCGTTCGACCGATGAGCGACACCATCACCGTGCGTGTGCGCATCAGAACCAGTTTTTCGATTCCGTTCAGGCCGAGTTTCTGCAAACGCGAAAACAAGACAGCAGTCCGCGCGCGCAATGCTGCAGCCCCGCGGGATTTTTTTGGTGGTGCTGGTGTGTCGAGAAGCGTTTCAACGGGGGGTGTTTCTGCGACCAGTCCGCGACCGAAAATGTCGCCGATGAGACTGTTTTTCTTTGATGTAATCGAGTCAACAATTGGCGGCGCAAGGTTTACAGGCGATACTGTTTTTTCAGCCGATTTTGCTGGCGCAGCGTCGAAATCAAATCCGAGCTGCGACATGATGTAACCGAATCGCGATCTGCCGAGATTCAGTGGTGACATTGTCAGGCGACCGCAGGAATGCTGGCGACGAGTTTGCGCACAGCGTTTACTTCATCGTCAACAACGACGTGCTGCAGTCCCTCGTAAATGCGCGCGTCAACCTGTGCCCCCATTTTGGTAAAGACTTCTTTTGTGAGTTGCACGCGTGCAACCGGAATGTGCGGATCGCGATCGCCGCAGCCAAGAAAGACAGGGGAATTGTCGAATAATCCAGCATAATTGCGTGGTGTGCTGTCGGGACCAATGAGCCCACCGGCCACGCCAACAATTCCACCAAAGCGTGTTGCGTTTCGCGCAGCGTATTCAAGCGACAAGCAGGCGCCTTGCGAGAAGCCCATCAGCACAATGCGTTCATTAGGGATGCCACTTTCTTTCACAAACTCAACTGCGTCGTGCACGGCCTGCAATGCGGACGACAACCACGGTTCGTTGCTGGCGATCGGTTCCATGAAGCGTTCCGGATACCAGGTGTTGTTCGCTGCGCGCAATGCGATCAACGCAACCGTATCATCGGCAACGGCTTGACCAAAGCTCATCATGTCTTCGGCATCTGCACCTCGTCCGTGCGCGAGCACAATGGCCACGCGCGCACTTGCGAGCGGCGCCCCTCCAATGAGTCGAGGACGACCTTGATGCAACGCGTTGGTATTTGACATTACGCTTGCTTCCGGGGAGTAACGACTGGCCGCGCGGCTCCGAACGTACTGGTTTGGGATGAATACATCCATGGTGTTACGGTCAGCGTCTTCGAATCCGCGTCGATAATCATAAATGCACTCGGTCGGGCACCGCGTGAGCGATCAGAAAGCGTCCCGGCAGTGCTGGCCACGAAGCTGCCACGCGCGCGTTTTACGTGTTTCACGTTTTCCTGATGATCGTGCCCGGACATCACAATGTCGGCGCCGGAATCTGCAATGAGGTCAAGCATTTCCTCGTGTCGAGTCATGCCCCAACGCTTGGAGAGTTCTCCGGGCACAACGTTGTGATGCACAACGAGCACTTTCAAATCACCGGAGGGCGCAACCGCGAAGCGTGCCTTTGCGTCGGCCAGCTGCGTGTCCTTCAGCGCGCCCCGCACCGATAAGTCGCGTGGACGCTTGGTAAGCGTGTGCAGTTGAATTCCGGGAGATGAATTGAGTCCGACAACCGTGATTCCCGGCACTTGCAACGTCGGCTCCAGAATTGGCGAAATGTACTTGCGGTAGCCGTAGTGGATGAGAGGCGGAATACCAATATTGAGCACTCCAAACCACCAGGCCGTGTCGTGATTACCTGGCACAATCAACAACGGGGCGAACTTGCGCATTCGCGCCAGAAAATCGCGCGCCTTCCTGAATTCCCACGGCCACGCCCGCGTCGCAACGTCACCAGAAACGACGATGACGTTGAACTCTTGATTCGCGACAAATGCTTCGAGGGCCTCTACGTGCTCGGGGGCGTGCGGGCTGCCGAAATGCACGTCCGAAATGTGAAGCAGGCGAACGGTTCCTTCAGGAATCACGCGGGGGTTTCCTGTTGGAATTTCGTGCGGACGACGTTCGGACTCACGCGAACTTGGCGATGACGGCGTTCGTGAATTCGTCCGTCGAGGCCGTGCCGCCCAAATCGCGCGTGACGGTTTTCTTTTCGCGAAGCGTGGTTTCAAACGCGTTCCGAATGCGATGCGCCGTTGCGGCGTCACCCAGATGCTCAAGCATCATGCACGCCGCGAGAACCAGCGCACCTGGATTCGCGACATTCTTTCCTGCGAGATCGGGCGCTGTGCCGTGCACAGCTTCAAAGATTGCGGCGTTGTTTCCAATGTTCGCACCCGGCGCGAGACCAAGCCCGCCAACCAATCCGGAAATCTCGTCCGACAGAATGTCGCCGAACAGATTCGTGGTCACGACCACGTCAAATTGCTCGGGACGCATAACGAGGTGCATCGCCATCGCGTCAATGATGCGCTCTTCGAATTGCACGCGTCCTTCATACTCGCGCGCAATCATCCGACCAACGTCGAGAAACAAACCTTGCGAGAATTTCAGGATATTCGCCTTGTGCACCAACGTGACTTTCTTTCGTCCATGTGCCAGCGCGTATTCAAATGCGTAGCGCACAATGCGTTCTGATCCCAACCGGGTAATGACGGCTACCGATTCTGCGGCTGCTCGTGGATCGTCACCGATTTTGATGTAGTGCTCAACGCCGATGTAGAGCCCTTCGGTGTTCTCGCGAATGAGCACGATATCGATGTTGTCGAAGCGGCCGGGAACGATGGTGTGGGCGGGGCGCACGTTCGCATACAAGTCGAATGTCTTGCGAAGGGACACGTTGATGGAGCGATAGCCGTCGCCGACGGGCGTCTCAAGCGGTCCCTTGAGCGCAATACGCGTGCGCTTGATGGAGTCGAGCGTTGCGTCGGGAATCGGATCGTTCCAGCGGGCCACACCGGCCAT
>JBDUAX010000096.1:0-11881 GCA_040004455.1 Gemmatimonadaceae bacterium | reverse complement strand
TCGTCACGTGTTCGGAATGGTGTCGGTGTATCACGAAGATTCGTTCCTGCAAGCGCAGACTCCGGGTTCACACGACGTGCTGGTGTTCGAAAAGCATAAAGAGACCACGGGAAATTCCGGTGACATCGCTCATTTCGGTTTTCGATTGAAGAGCGCGGACGAAATACATGGCGCGGCGGAGCGAGTTGTTGAAGCGGGCGGCACGTTGGTGGACCTTATGGCAACCACGTCGTAAACTTCGCGGAATCGTCGCGCGGTTTTCTTTCGGGAACTTCCGCGGGCACCCCGACGTTCACCAGTGCGACAATGCGTTCACCGTCTGCTGCAGTGACGGCAGCGCGCGCGGCCGGATCACTCATGACAGCGCCGGTCTTGATGTGCGTGCCAAAACCGTTTTCGACAGCGACGAGCGCCAGGTTCTGAATGGCCATCATGACCGCAGCGTAGTCTTCCTCGCGAATCTCCTCGTTTTCATTCTGTAGCACCGCAACTGCAATCATTGCCGGCAGCGCGCGATGCTCATTCGCGACGTTCTCGCGCATGGTTTGCGCTTTCACCGCATCCTCAATTTTCCTGGCCTTGCGATTGCCCAGCGCCAGCCCGTACGCATAGCGCGCTTCGGGGCCGAGTACGTAAAATCGCCACGGTTGTGTGAGGTGATGATTCGGCGCAAGCGCAGCCGCATTGAGGAGCTTTTCAATGACTTCGCGCGACACCAGTTGGTCAGTGAAACGCTTGATGGAGCGGCGTGCTGCTATGGCTTCTTGTGCGCGCATGATTCGAATGGGATGGGTTTGGTTGCCGGTTCGTGTGAGGAAACTTAGTATTGCGCACCCGCTGCCTGCTTTGACGCCAGCCTCGCACGCCATGCCTGCCTCCAAACCGAACTACGGACTCGATGCGCCAGCAGTCGTGCGCAATTTGCTTCTGGCCGGAAGTGCCGGCCTCATTCTCGCAGCAGCAATTGGATTGGGAATAGTCCCCGGCGCCATTGAGTGGACGGGGAGCGATGGGACCCACAATGCGATTGGCCTGCTGGGGTTCGGATTGGGCCCGGGAATAGCCTGCACCTTTACGGGCCTGGCCATGATCTGGCAGAGTCGCATTGGCAAAATTCTGGAGCGCGAAAGACTTCTTGGCAAATTGACGTGGAAGGGCAACGAACAGGTTGTTGATGTTGGCTGCGGCCGCGGTTTGATGCTGGTGGGAGCCGCGAAGCGCTTGACCAGCGGGCGCGCAACGGGCATCGACATATGGCGAAGCGAAGATCTGGCGGGAAACAAACCGGAAGCAACACTGGAGAATGCGCAAATCGAAGGCGTGAGTGATCGAGTGCAAGTGAAGACCGCGGACATGCGTGAATTGCCATTTGAAACAGACAGCATTGATGTGGTAGTTTCGTGCTTTGCGATTCACAACCTCGACGCCGTGACGGACCGCGCCCAAACAATTTCAGAAATTGCGAGAGTGCTCAAGCCAGGTGGTCACGCGTTGATTGACGACATTCGGCATTTCGGTGAGTATCGCGACGCGTTTGCGCGGAACGGCTGTCCGTTTAAAGCGCGACTCGACAACCAGTTGCTGAGCGCGTTCTGGACCGTAATTTCATTTGGATCACTTAGGCCAGGAGTGTTGTTGGTGCAGAAGCAAAGTGCTGATGGGGGCAAGGTATGATTCGTAAACATGTGTTTGGCGTCAATGCAAATCAC
This sequence comes from Gemmatimonadaceae bacterium, assembly GCA_040004455.1. GTDB lineage: Bacteria > Gemmatimonadota > Gemmatimonadetes > Gemmatimonadales > Gemmatimonadaceae > Gemmatimonas. Next base: position 10,172 of record JBDUAX010000096.1, on the reverse strand, counting down.
GACAGCGGATTCATCTGGCGAAGTCGCGAGGTGTCGCGCCTGGAAGGGTTCAGCGACGCAGTCATTGGTTTTGCCGTTACGTTGCTCGTCGTGTCTCTGGAAGTACCGAAGACATTAGACGACTTGCTGATCAGCATGGGTGGGTTCGTGGCCTTTGGCTTTTGCTTCGCCCTGCTCGTTCTGATCTGGCATACGCAATACACCTGGTTTCGCCGCTACGGTCTCGATGATACGCCGACCTTCCTGCTGACAATGGTGCTGCTCTTCGTCGTGCTCTTCTTTGTGTATCCGCTCAAGTTCTTTACCGCTTTCATGATGGAATGGGTGCGAAGTGGCGACTTCCGCCACTTTCCATCAACCTTATTGGCCGATGGCCGGTCGGTGCAGATGATTGGGGACATGGGGCAGTTGCTGAAGATGATGACAATTTACAGCGCCGGTTATGCTGCAGTTTTCGGAATTTTTGCGCTCATGTACTGGCACGCCTGGCGCCGTCGCGAAGAGTTGGACTTGAGCGACTTGGAGGAAATCGAAACGCGTTTCAGCTTGATGGAACACGCAATGCATTTCGCCGTTGGATTGCTCGGAGCAATTCTCGCCAGTGTTGCTCACTCGGCATTTGCGATGTTTGCGTTCTTCCTCATTGCGCCGTTGCAAATCCTCCAGGGCAATTTGCGGAGTCGCGCGCGGAAAAAGATTGAAGCTCTGGGGCCGACGGCCAGTTAGTATCAAACGTATGAAAGTCTGCGCATGAAAAAACTCGAAGGAAAGGTTGCTATCGTCTCCGGATCGGGACGCGGCATTGGTCGCGCGGTCGCGCTCAAACTCGCGAGCGAAGGCGCGCACGTGGTCGTCAACGATCTCGATGAAGCGCCAGCAACTGAAACAGTCAACGCGATCAAGGCCGCGGGTGGCACTGCCATTCCCTGCGTGGGCAACGTTACCGACGCGGATTTTGGTGATCGCTTCGTTGCATCGGCGCTCGATACATTCGGTGCGCTCGACATCATCGTGAACAACGCCGGATTCACCTGGGATGGCGTCATTCAAAAAATGACGGATGAGCAGTTTTTGGCGGTGATGGACGTACACGTTACCGCTCCGTTTCGCATTTTGCGTGCGGCAGCCGAACCCATTCGACGTTTTGCAAAACAGGAAGCGCAACAAGGACGCGAGGTGTTTCGCAAAGTCGTCAACATTTCGTCGGTGTCGGGATTGGGGGGCAATCCCGGACAAGTGAACTACGCTTCGGCGAAAATGGCAATTGTCGGAATGACCAACACCCTGGCCAAGGAATGGGGACGCTACAAAGTGAATGTGAATTGCGTCGCCTTCGGATTCATCAAAACGCGCATGACACAATCACTCACCGACGAATCAAGACAAGTTGGAGAGTCGCGCAATTCTGGCGTACAACCATCGCTCATCAATCACCTCGAACAAACCGCGATCCCACTCGGCCGCCTCGGAACGCCGGAAGAAGCGGCCGACGGAGTGTATTTGTTCTGCACACCGGAGTCGAACTACATCTCCGGTCAAACTATTGTTGTGGGCGGCGGAATTACGTTCTAATCCTGCCGCAAAGCGAGCATTGGATCAATCTTCGCGGCACGACGCGCAGGTAAGTAACTCGCCAGCAGCGCACACGCAGCGAGAATAAGAGCGACAGCAACAAACGTGAGTCCATCCAGCGGACTCACACCAAACAGGAATGAGGTGAGTGCGCGAGTCGCAACGAGCGCCAACGCCAGCCCAACGGCCATTCCGATTCCCACAAGATTCATTCCCTCTCCGACCACCAGGCGCAGTACATCGTAACGCGCGGCGCCGAGTGCAACGCGAACGCCAATTTCACGAGTGCGTTGTGCGGTGGAGAATGAGATAACGCCGTACAAACCGATGGCGGCGAGAAGGAGGCCGGCGATGCCAAGTACACCAGTGACAAGCACCGCGACGCGTTGCGGGAGGAGATTGACGGCGGTTGCTTGCTGCAACGTGGTCACCGTCGGCACTGGCAAGAATGAATCGAGCGCGTGAACTTCGCGGCGAATGATCGACGCCATTTGTCGCTCGTCGATGCTGCTTCGCACCACAAGGTTCACGTCACTCCGCCAGTTCTGCGCGTACGGCAGAAACATGAAACGTTGATTCTCCTCGCTCAGCTTCGTGTACTTGGTGTTGCGAACAACTCCGACAATGGTCAACGTCGCACCATCGAGCATGATGGAACGGCCAACTGCGCTTTGAACGGTCCAGTAGGTTTTTGCAAATGTCTCGTTGATGATTGCAACGCGGCGGGAATGATCGTCGTCCGACGCATTGAAGCTTCGCCCACTTACGAACGGCATTTTTGTCACGGCAAGATAGCCCGCGTCAACGATGTTGTTTGACACGGGAAACGCGCGGTCGAATTTCGTAGATTGTGCCGAACTCTCGGGAACGGAAATATCGATTCCCGAAGAACTCATTGAGAGTGGAAGTATGCGCGAGTAGCCCACACTCCCGACACCCGGAATGGCGTTCAGGCGTGACGCCAGATCGAGGTAGAACTGTCGACCGCGCGTTGAATCAAAACCCGCCGTGCCGACGTTGAGTGCCGTCGTCGATACGTGCGTAATATCAATGCCAATATCAACACGCTGCCCCTTGTCGAGCGCACGCACAAACAGACCTGACGCGGTGAGCAACAAGAGCGACATTGCCATTTGCCCAATCACGAGCGAGTTCCGAAGCCGCGATCGTCCGCGACCAGCGCCGTCGCTATCGTTGCGCAGTGTTGTGGCAATTTCCGCACGTGAACCGCGCAGCGCTGGCAGAAGTCCAAAAGTGACGCCAGTAATGAGTGCAACGCTGAGCGTAACAACCAGCACTCGCAAATCGGGAGAAAAATTGAGTACCATTGGAACATCAACGGGCAATTGAATGCGCTGCAACAGTCGTGTAGCGAGAACGGCGAACGCAGTGCCCAGCACACCTCCCACTGAAAACAGCAATACACTTTCCGTAAGCAATTGACGAATGAGCCGGGCCCGACTTGCGCCCAGAGCAATGCGAACGGCAATTTCGCGACGGCGTGCGACTGCCCGAGCCAACAGCATGCTGGCAACATTCACGCTGGCTATGAGCAACACCAAACCCGCGACGACCAGCAATACAAGAAAGAAGCTGGTGATGGGGCGCGTTGCGTCGGACGGGAACCCGGAAGCCACGGCCAGTCGCACGTTGGGGCAACAATTCATGAATTTTGGCTCTCCTGCCCCGTCGATGCGCTGTTTGGTAATCGCGCTCAATTCGATTTCTGCGGCCTTCAGGCTTGTCGCAGGCGCGATGCGTCCAAACATTTCAAGCCATGCAGAATTTGGGTTCGTGAGTAAGTCGCCGCCGCGGCGAACGGCACGTTGCATCATGAGCGACACCCAAACATCGGTACGCAACACAGGATACAATCCGGAAAACCGCGCGGGCGCGACGCCAATTACATCGAATTTCATTCCGTTAACAAGAATCTGTTTGCCTATAATGCCGCTATCTCCCGCGAACTGTCGTTGCCAGAATTCATGGCTGATAACGACAACCGGATGTGCATCGGGCACACGTCGCTCGTCCCCAGCGAAGAAGCGTCCTAGTTCCGGTTGCACACCCAGTACCTCGAAGTAGTTACCCGATACGATGTTGCCGAGCGATGTAACGGCTTCAGAACCGGAACTAACTGTCAGTTGCAGCATCGACCATGCCGAAATGCCGCTCATTTTCCTTGATTGAGCGACAAGGTTCTGGTAGTAGGCGTATGACGCCGAAAGCGATCCATGGTCGCCAACGCGTTCCATCATCACGATTTCCGAGGCGTTTTTCACTCCGGGAAGCGAATGAAGAATCATCGAATTGCCAACACTGAAAATCGTGCTGACCGCGCCCGTGCCGAGTGCAATGACTGCAACCGCAACACCCGTAAAGACAGGGTTTTTGCGCAAGCCACGAATAGTGTAGCGAAAGTCCTGCGAGATGGCGCTGATCATGGTTGCCTTGCGAACTGGAGTTGGATTAGGCGTTGCGTCGTTCGAGCAATTACGCAATTCGTTGAAATGAGTAGTCATGCTCATTGTCGCAACATCTTTGACCGCGCGAAACCACAATCGTAGCACACCGAATCGCTTGTTCTGCGTTCGGGATTCGCGCAACTGATCGCGAAAGAAATTCTGCAGCTCTTCGCCGTATTCCTCACGAAAATGCGCGGGATACGCTCTTATCAGCAGGGCGTACGCCCGCTCGCTGAACGATCGATGCAAGTCCATCAGGTTGCACCCAGCTTTCGTACGAGCAATTTCGCGGACCTCGACGAAAGCAGCGCGCGCAACCGATCGCCCTCGGCGGCAGCGACGCGCGTGCCAAGCGCCGTCAGCTTGTAGTAGCGGCGACGTTCATCGTCCAATGCTTCAACGGGGCGCTTTCCCGAGATCTCGATCAACCGGTCATCAACCAACCGCTTGAGCACACGATACAAATTGCCAGGCTCGAGCTTCACGACGCCGTCGGTCCGCTCGTCAATCTCTCTGGCAAGTGCGTAGCCATGTTGCTCCTGTTCTACCAACGCGAGCAGTAACAAATACTCGACCGGTCGGAGCGGCAGGAGTAGGCGCGGGTCGGTGTGAGGCATCAGCGTGCGGACGGAGAGAACTGAAACGACTATGATCGATCAGATCATAGTACTATGCTCATTTTGAGCATACGCGGTCGGCCCGCCGTAGTTTCGCTCAGCTTAAACCCCGCACGTGAATGACTTCGCCGACCAGACGAGCTTTTTGGCAGGAGCGGCCAGCGGCGCCCGTTTTTAGTATTCCGCCCCGGAAAATCAACTACTCGTCCCCGACACATGGCGCGCGACTGCGCGCTCAATTTCATATCAGACTTGGCACTCCCTCATCAAACCGAGATGCTTGACCTCGACTATTTCGCAATAGATCGCCGCCGCTTTCTGACGCAAATCGCCGGCATTGCGGCCGGCGCCGCGCTGACGGTCGCCTGCAACAACGACGAGGCACCCAAAGAACAGTTTACGCTCAGCGCGAAACCCAAAAGTGTGCCGATGACGTATACGGCCGGCTCTCACGCGGAAGTGGCCGGTGGCATGAACTTTCAAACGTATGTACCGGCCAGCGCGCTGACGCGTTCGGTTGTGCCAATCATGATTGTTTTGCATGGCGCAAACAAAGGCGTCGACTCGCTCATGAGCTTGCACCGTGCTTCGGCCGACGCTGCTGGTGTCATTGTCGTCGCACCCATTTCAGCGGACTTCACGTGGGATGCGATTCACACGCGTTTTGGCGTTGATGTCTCGGGAATCGACTCGGTTTTGAAATTCCTGTTCGATCGCATTCCAACCGATTGGTCGAAAGTTGTATTGTCAGGATTCTCTGATGGTGCGACCTACGCAATTGGATTGGGCCGAGCAAACGGTAACTTGTTTTCCAAAATCGTTTCGTATTCGCCGGGATTCATTCTCGACTGTCCTCCTGTTGGCCGACCACCCATTGTCATCAGTCACGGCACGGCCGACGGAGTCCTGCCATACTCATACACCCAGGGCACGATTGTGCCGACGTTAATTGCCGCAGGATATCCGGTCGACTTTCAATCGTTCGACGGAAATCATCAAGTAAACGTACCGACGATGCAAGCAGAGATGACCAAACTCGGCGCATAGCTTCGCGCCGTTTCGATTCTGTCATTTGTTGTTCGCGACGGGCGCGCCTTCCCCGGAAACCCAACGCAGCAGTGACGCCGCGAATTTTGCGTTTTGCGCGGCGCGTGCTTCGTTCATTCCCATTGGCAATTTCTTCGGGCCTTGCCGCTGCGCCGACAACATGGCCGCTTCCCCCAATACAACCACTCGGCCCTTTCCTAAATTGAGTGCAGCGCCCTGCAGATATCCGTCGCCGGGAATGCTCGCCACGGTGTCGCCAAATACCCAGGCTGTTTTTGGTGTCCAAATGCGCGTAGTTTTCGGGAGTTGCATAAGCGGCAGGCCATCGCCGATCAAGCGAAATGCAGAGCCAGTAAATGCGACAATTGAATCGACGCGCGGCTCGAGTTCGAGCGGAGACACCAGACCTTCGTCGCGACGATACACCAAAATGCTTGATGCGTTTGCAGCGTAAGAGTCGAACGCGAATCCGTTCGCAAACTCTACCCCGATTGCTTTTCCCAAATCCTGCGCGGCTCCGGCAAAGGGCATGTGATCGGCAACCAGAAGCAATCCGCCACCGCGCTCGACGAACCGTTTGACAGCCGCAATTGCTGATGCCGAAAATGCGCTGGGTGTCGGCAACTTCCAATTGCCACCATTCATGCCGTCGTTGCTCTTGTCGAGCGCGTTCGCAATTACGAGTACATCGACGTCTTTCAGCGACGCGTCAGTGAACTCCTTGCGGAACGGCGCGACTCGAAAGCCCACTGCCTGCGCCATTTTTCCGAATGCGAAGTAACGACCGTCGAGCTTGTGGAAATTGTGATGATTTTCGTCGAGAACAAGTCGCGGACCGGTGTTGGCGGGCCACTTGAATGCTCCGATGCTAGCAACGTAATTTTTATCGGCAACCTGCTGCGCGTGCAAAGTCGCAACAAATGAACTGGTTGCGCACAATGCAATGACGGAAAGCATTGTGACTGCGATCGATGGGCCTCGGAAACACTTCATATACCAACTTCGATGCTGCCGCGCCCCGTCCACTCACCGCGGCTGAGGCGCGTCACGTAGTCGCGGAATGAATCGTGAATGATTTCTAGTTGCCACTTCACCTTGTGTCCGACAACGTACCTTGTAATTCCAGCCGACGCTTCAGCGATTGGAGAAGCGGCTGAGAGCGGCCGAATGGGAAGAGCGGGTCTTTCAAACGCGACGCGCACTGCCGGTTCAAGATGCGCCCTGGCAATCAGGTAGCTCGCCTGCGTCATCACACCCTCTCCCGCGAAAATGAATCGCGAACTCGTACCACTCGTGGTTATAGGTGCGCCCGATGACCGATGCGCGTATTCAGTTGCGAGCGAGAAGTGTCCGGACTTGAACAATACGTCACCAAACGCGGTTGTCAGGTCACGTTGCGCGTAGAGCGCGGGCCCTGATTGTCCGCCCGTACGAATTGCGCCATCGTTGCGCGAAACTGCCGCTCCAAATGAAATGCGCGGCTGCGGTTGCGGGTTGATCCCGCCCTCAGAAAAATCACCGTTATTTGCAAACGCGCCCAACGGCATTACGTCGAGACGTGAACTGTAGGCGAGTCCGCCATCGCCGGTAGTGGGGTTGCGCCCTTCTCCTGATGTCACTGAGCTGCGCAACGAAACTCGCATTTTTCCGAAATCGCGCGCGTAGTTCGCGAATACGCCAACATCGCGTTCAACTACGAACAGTGCATGCAAAATTGAACGATCGGCAAACACCAACTCGTTGGAGGTAGTCATGGTTTCGCGTAACCCTGGCAGTTTCGTTTGACCGAACGCAGTCGAAAAGCGCGGCGTCCATTGCCAGGTCACCAGCGCATCACGCAACACGTTTGCAAATCCCGAGTTGTCCTGATCGAGATCGAGTCGGGAGAATGCCAACTGCAGATTCACCTTCAAACGTGGATCATGCACGATAGCCTCCAACCGAATGCGAGCTCGGCGCACAAACAGCTGCGAACGGCGAAGCGTTAGCGGGCCGTCGTCACGCGAAGTGAGCGCCGCCATTTCCTGAAGTCGGAAGCGCAGATTGACAGAGGTGACCGAGTCGGTGCCGCGAATGGTGATGCCGCGGCCGTCGAACGTGACGGTGGGTCCCGACGGCGTGGGCGCGGAGCCTGATTGCGCTGCAGCGCTTTGTGTATTGGTGACGAACGCGGCAAAGGCAGCGAGCGCGAGATGGAGGATTCGAGTTCTGTGCACGCGGGGAGTTTGACAGGGTGGCCGATTTGGGGCCAGCCCCCGATGGCGATAGGTGCTAGAATTGTCGAAGTGTTAACTGCCGAGGACGCGATGCTTACGATGGGGACTGAAAATTGACTTCTGGAATACTCACGCGATGCCTGGTGGCGGCCTCGCTCGCGACGTCAGCGATGCTGCCTGCACAACCCGCAAAGTTCGCCGTGAGTGTGAACCCCACTGTCATCATTGGTGATAATGAGGCTGACGTAGCGTCAACGCTGGCACTGGTCGTTGGTGCAACGCGCCTGTCTGACGGGCGAATTGTTGTTGGCGACAAAGCCGACCTTTCAATAAAGGTGTTTTCACCTCAAGGCAAGTTTCTCAAAGCGTTCGGAAGAAAGGGCTCGGGCCCGGGCGAGATCAACTATCTCGCGCACTTCTGGCGATGCGGGAATAACGTGTTGACGTACGACATCGGGAATGGCGATCGAGTAACGGTATTCTCGGACGATTTGACGCTTGTGCGCTCGTTTCGCTTCCCATCATCGCAGAATAAGTCCGCGTATTTTTCAACTTGCAACGCTTCGGGGCAGTTCATTCATTTTGGTTGGGAAAACAACAGTGACATGAAAGCCGGAATGTTTCGCTCAAACGTGCCGTTCTGGATCACCAACGCGGACAACAAAGTTGGGCCGCTGCTTGGCGACTTTGCGGGATCCGAACGTTACGGCATCATGGAAAAGGGAGGCGGAGGGACACGACCAATGCCGTTCGGCAAGCAGACCGTGGCAGCATTGGGAGCGAGCCGCGCCTACGTTGGTACCGCAGATAGTTTTTCGATTATGGTGTTTGACCTGAACGGAAAGAAAATCGGCGCAATTCAAGAGAAACGCACGCCGACGCCGGTTACGCAGGCGGACATCGACGATTCCAAAGAACGCGAGCTCATCGAGCAGGGCAAAGCGTGGCGAAGTGCAATTCTGCGAGACTACGCGGCAATGAAATTTCCGAAGTTCATGCCGGCGTACAGCGCATTCGTGGTCGACGCGCTCGACAATTTGTGGGTGCAGGATTATCGCAGCCGCAGTTCGTCAACGATGAATTGGACTGTGTTCAATGCACAGGGAACGAACATCGGGCATCTGGCACTTTCCTCCAATTTCGACGTCCTCGAAGTTGGCCGCGACTATGTGCTCGGTCGCTATCTCGATCCAGATGTTGCCGTTCCGCAAGTTCGCATGTATCAACTCACACGATGAGATTGCAGCCCTCACGCAAGTTTGCGCGCAGCGTCGCCTCTGCCTACAGGCGCAATTCCTGCGCGATCGCGCTCACACTGCTGTCGGTCGCGTGTGCGCACCCAACACCGCTCGCTACAACTGCGCCAAAATCAATGAGCTCTGAAAAGAAACCCGAACCCGGCACATTTCCCAAATCGTGGTACGCCGGCAACGCCGATCACCTCGGTCGACCGGATTTTCAGGTACACGCCTACAACGACGACTTCTACATTCTGCGTCAGGCCGCGTTCACGAATTACGAGAAGCCGTTTCTATATCTCATATTCGGAAAGGACAAGGCCATACTCTTCGATACAGGCGCTGGAAAGGCCGACGTCGCCAGCGCGGTGGATGGCGTCATGCAATTGTGGCTCAAGAAACACAAGCGCGCGAGCATTCCGCTGGTCGTCGCGCACAGTCACGCTCACGGCGACCACGTTGCAGGAGACGCGCAGTTTGCAAACCGCGCCGGTATAACGCTTGTCGGCAAAGACACCGCTGCAGTTCGCGCATTTTTTGGCATTCAGCACTGGCCCGCCGACATGGTCACCTACGACCTCGGCGATCGCATACTCGACATCTTCCCAATTCCTGGTCACGAAGCGTCGAGCATTGCCGTGTATGATCGTCGCACGCACATCTTGCTGACGGGGGACACGTTTTATCCCGGGCGATTGTACGTGCGTGACGGAAAAGCATTCACTGCCAGTATTCAGCGACTCGTTGATTTTTCGGCAACCCACAACGTGGCGCAGTATCTGGGCACGCATGTCGAGCAATCGAACACGCCGTTCAAAGACTATGTCGTTGGCACGGTCGATCAACCAAACGAACACGTATTAGAACTCACGCACGCCGACTTGCTCGAAATGAACGAAGCGCTCAGAGTCATGAATGGCACCGTCGTTCGGAGAGCGTTCGCCAACCTTACCATCTGGCCCAATACGCGATGAACATCGCTCGCACATTTGGCGCGATTGCCCTAGCAACATTCGC
>JBDUAX010000489.1:0-3522 GCA_040004455.1 Gemmatimonadaceae bacterium | reverse complement strand
CCGACGAAATGCTCGACATGGGTTTCGCGGAAGATCTCGAAGCCATTCTTGCAGCGACTCCGAAAGAGCGGCAAACGGCGCTGTTCAGCGCCACGCTGCCGCACAAAATTCAGGCGATTGCACGCAAGCAGCTGCAGGATCCGGTCACGGTCAAGATTGATCGCGAAACGGTTCCCGACGGTGAAGCGGCGCGCGTTCGCCAGGTTGCGTACATCGTGCCTCGCGCCCACAAGATGGCTGCGCTTGGACGAGTGCTCGACATCGAACATCCAACGTCGGCAATTGTTTTCTGCCGCACGCGTGGCGAAGTGGATCAGTTGAACGAAACGCTGGGTGCGCGTGGTTATCGGAGCGAGTCACTGCACGGTGGTCTAAGCCAGGATCAGCGCGACCGCGTGATGAAGAAGTTCCGCGCGCGCAAAACCGATTTGCTCGTTGCAACTGACGTGGCCGCGCGTGGACTCGATGTGCAGCACGTGTCGCACGTGGTGAACTACGATGTGCCGGCGGATGCTGAAGCGTATGTGCATCGCATTGGTCGTACGGGTCGCGCAGGTCGCGTTGGCGTGGCGATTACGTTGGCCGAACCGCGTGAACATCGGTTGTTGCGGAATATTGAGTTTGCTACCAAGCAGACCATCGAAATTCTGACGGTACCGACCGTTGCCGATTTGCGTGCACGCAAGCTGGAGCTCACGCGCGCGTCGTTGCGTGAAGCAGTGCTCGCCGGGGAGTTGGATTCGTATCGCAGCGTTGTGGAATCGCTCTCAGAGGAATTTCACATTCTGGATATTGCAGCGGCCGCAGTCAAACTCGTGGAAGCGCGCGACGAAACGGATGAGCCGGAAGACATTCCTGCGGCCGCGGCGAAGAGTGAGCGCGGCTCTCGGTCATCGCGAACGGAAGGACGTGGTGAAGTGCGCAACGAAGCGCGCGGTGATTCGCGCGGTGGCGAAGCGAGTGGTGATTCGCGTTCGTCGCGCCGGAGCAGCGAACCAGTTACTTCGCGCGGCAGCGTTTCAAAAAAGAAACGTGGCAGCGCGCCGGAATGGCCAGTTACAACACTGTGGGTTGGTGCGGGGCGCAAAGCGAAAATGCGTCCCGGTGACCTGGTTGGAGCAATTGCCAACGAAGTGGGAATCGATGCAGGGGTGATCGGCTCGATTCAAATTGCCGATGGCTATTCCACCGTTGAAGTACCGGCAGAAATAGCGGAAGACATTATTGAAGCGCTGCGCAATACGACAATTAAGGGTCGTAAGGTGATGGTGCGAAAGGATCGCAGCGGGCGTTAACCGCTGTTGGTGAAATAATGGAAACGGCGACATGCAATTGCATGCCGCCGTTTCGTTTTCAAATGCTATTTGGCGAGCTTTCCGAACAAGAGCCCGACGTAAAGCGACAGTACGCCGTTGTGCACGCGATCGCGGAATTCAGCACTGTTGTCGCTGCGAATATCGGCCAGTCCGATGCCGTAACGTACACCGCCCGTCGCGGCCAAACCACCAAGATTGAAATCGACTCCGCCGCCGACCGTAATTCCGTAGTCTAACGATTTGGGCTTAAAATTGTCCTTGGTGCAATCGGTGCTGGTGACGGCACTGCTCGTCAACGTGCCGCTCACATTGCAACCAACATTGAAACCAACGCTTGGTCCCGCATAAACGTGCGGGCCAATTGCGCCGCGCGAAATGTCGTAGCGAAGCAGCAGCGGCACTTCCACATAATCCAATCGAAAATTGCCGTTTATCGAAGTCGAACTGAATTTCGACCCCTTGTTGATGAAAAGCAGCTCGGGTTGCAGCGTGAAGGTTTCGCCCAATGGCAACTGCAACGACACACCAAACGTTGAGCCGGTTCGATTGCTCAAATTCAAATCGGTCGAGGTTCTCACGTTTGAAAATGTCGCGCCTGCGGTAATGCCGATGCGCTGCGCGTGTGCGAGGTTGGTGGCAACAGCCAGAAACGCGACCGCGACGAATGCCTTCGAGTTAAACGATTTCATGTGGGAACTCTTTGTGAGGGCGCCAAAGGGAGAACGTAAACTATCAACCCGTGTACGAGCGACTGCGACCGCCTGAGTGACTACTACAGCGAGGTTCTCGATGAAGATCCGAGTGAGTGACGAATGACGGCAAATTCACGGCCCACGCGTCGGCTGTATTTATTGTTCGCTGTGTTCGCGTTAATTGGGGCGACGCACTTCGTTGTGCCTCACTCGTTCGAACGAATTTGTCCCGCTTGGGTCCCCAATCCCCATTTGGTGGTGATCCTGAGTGGCATTGCGGAAATCGCTGGAGGGATCGGCCTGCTTATTCCAGCAACGCGGCGCCTCGCCGGATGGTGCCTGATTGTCCTCTTGATTGCGGTTTTTCCGGCCAACGTCAACATGTTGCAACTCGCCCGAAATGCGCATGAGTCAGCTCTGAATATTGCAATCTTATGGCTTCGGCTTCCGTTTCAGCCATTGCTTATCTGGTGGGTTTGGCAGGCGGCGGCACGAAGTCCGGACAAGAATCATTAAACGACGATTAAGCGTCGTCCCGCACTATCGACACCGCACGAAACCGTGCCCAAGGTTGATAGGACCAACACGCGCTGCGGTGAACGATTGCCGCGTCGCAACACCGTACTGATCGACAACGCGGAGCCCACGATGTACTCAACTTGCTTGTTTTGCCACTCCGCGTTGGGCTCGAACGACGTTGTCGAGGAATTTCCGGTTGGTCGGCGGCTGGCGTTTGATGCGGAGCGCGGCCGTTTGTGGGTTGTGTGCGGAAAATGTCACAATTGGAACTTGTCGCCAATAGAACATCGATGGGAAGCGGTTGAAGCATGCGAGCGCATTTTTCGCAACACGCGCATTCGCGTATCGACGGAAAACATCGGACTCGCAACACTTGGCGAAGGTTTGGATCTCGTTCGCGTTGGCAAGCCGTTGTTACCGGAGTTTGCGGCATGGCGCTATGGGTCACGCATTAAGCAACGTCGTTTTCGTGCAGCGGGAATAACAATCGCCACGGGAGCGGCCGCCGCCGTTGGAATGGTAACGGGCACGATTGTGCTGGCAGCAGGTATCGCAGCCGTAGGAGCGGTCGTAGTGCCGGCCGCATTCATGGGCGCAGGTTGGATTGATGAAAAATTCACGCACGAGCGCGTACTGACGCGCGTCCGCGCCGGGGACGGAAAAACGCACTCCCTCAAGCTCCGCCATTTTGCACGACTCGAAGTAGCAATGACCAAGAACGAAGCGGGCTGGAAATTTCGCGTCGCGCACGAATCGGGGATGCTCGAGTTGGAAGGCACCGAGGCCACACGCGTCGCAGGACAGATTCTGGCGCACATCAATCGCGCTGGCGGCACTCCTGCACAGGTCCACGACGCGGCGCAGCGCATCACCGCGCTTGGCGATGCGGAACGCTACATACGACACACAAGTGAAGTGCGCGAAATTCGCCGCTATTCGCGATCAATTTTCTGGAACGACGAAGTTGGAGTGCTCGGACTCACACAAACCGAGCG
>JBDUAX010000095.1:0-11928 GCA_040004455.1 Gemmatimonadaceae bacterium | reverse complement strand
TACTGGAAGATTTTGAGCGCGACCGAGAACGAATACGTGCCGGTGAAAGTGTCGAAAACTGCTGATGGTGCGAATGCGAAAACTTATCGTATTGCCACCGTGCAGAATTTGACGAACATCAAGTACGAAGAGTGGGTGAACAACAATCGCGATGAAGTTGACAAGGCCACGAACAACCAAATCGCGTACGTGCACATCAAGGCGATGGATCAACCGTCACTTGAGCGTTTCCAGAATGAAATCGACCGCTTCTGGCAGAAGAAAGGCATCATCGTCGACATTCGTAACAATGGTGGTGGCAATATCGATCAGGAAATTCTCGACATTCTCGAACGTCAGCCGTATCAGTTCTGGAATAATCGCAACGGCGCGCGCACGTGGGGCCGTCGTCCACGTCAGGCAATCGTCGGGCCGAAGGTGATGATGGTGAACTACCGCTCGGTGTCTGATGCTGAAGTAACACCCGCCGGTTTCCGTCAATTGGGCTTGGGTCGCATTGTTGGTAACCCAACATCGGCGCAGGTTATCGCGACGGGTAGTTACGCGTTGATCAATGGTGGTGCGGTGCGTACGCCGGGTTCGCTGGTGGTGAGTTGGGATCCGACCAAGCCCAATAACTACGGTTTCGATTTGGAGAATTTTGGCGTGCCGCCGGATGTGTGGATTAAGAATTCGCCGGCGGATGATGCGAAGGGGAAAGATCTTGAGCTCAAAGTCGCGATTGAAGAAGCGATGAAGATGTTGAAGAACCCGGTGGGGATGAAGACGGTGCCGTAAGGCGCAAGCGTTTTTGATTTACGAAAGGGGCGGCTCACAATGAGTCGCCTCTTTTTTTCTACGTCGCCGCCGTGCAACTCAGGGCCGTTTAAGTATACACCGAACCGAATTCGGTCTCCCTGGTTTGTTCTGACAATGCGATTCTAACGGCACATCACGATCGTATCGCACGCCATTGGATTGATTCTGTCACGCGCAAATCCTCCGCTGTGTCAGATCTTTACGGTGGAACTATTTCATCTGAAAAGAGAGGAACGATGAGTATCAAAAGCAGGCTCGAGACGGTCGCGACCGGAACCCTTGTATTTTGCGCTCTGTTCATGACGGTTGTTGCTGCAAAAAGAGAGCTTTCCCCGCCAGCTTCCGCCCGTTCGCACGAACCGGTTGCAGTTAAAGACTGGAAGAAATTCGACGTAGGGGACAAGCGCATCGGAGAAAAAAGTGCGCCGGTAAGAATTATTGAATTCTCCGATTTTCAGTGTCCGTTTTGTCGGCGTTTTGCTGAAACGATTTCCAAAGCCAATGCGAAATATCCTGGATCGATCGAAGTAGTCTTTCGAAATTTCCCACTTAACACGATTCATCCATTTGCGCACGCGGCAGCGGTGGCGGCGGAGTGCGCATCAGCTCAAAATCGGTTCGTAGAGATGCACGACTTTGCGTTCTCGCATCAAGATTCTCTTGGCGTTTTGCAATGGGACAAAGTCGCGGCAAAAATAGGAATTGCCGACACCTCTAAATTCAGCCTGTGCACGAGAAGCAACGAAGTGTTGGCAAAACTTCAAGCTGATTCAAGCGCGGCCGTTGAGGTTGGTGTGCCGGGTACACCTACCGTAGTCATAAACGGGCTCAAATATGACGGAACACCATCAGCGGCCCAGCTGGACTCTGCAATAACACGCATACTTAGTTCAAAAAAGTAACATTGGAAAATGTCTCATATCAATGAGAACGATCGTTGGCGCAACTGCTTGCTTCGAAGGAGTTCGTTATTCCGGGGCATTACACGCCGCTAATGCCCAATACCTTATTCACCCGGTGAAAAACATGAAACGCACACGCATCATTCAATCAGCAGCAACAGTGGCAATCGGATTCTCATTCTTTTTCAATCCTGGAGCCACTTCCGCACAGATCTTGCCTGGAAGCGGTGGCGGCGGCTCTACAGGGTGCGATCCGAATGAAGCTGGCAATTCCAGTTGCTCTGCAAGTGTGGGCCCCAATGGTTGCTCGGTCGAGTGCGACGAAGGATACTCTGCCTGTTGTATCATCTCTGGCGTCTCCGGTTCGTGTTCTTGCATCGAACTCAATTCACGCTGACTTCTCTCGTCAACGACTGTCGTAAACAGTAGTGCCGTTTCGTATGCTGCGAGTAATTTCGAGCAACCTGAATCCCGTTTTTCGATCATAATGAAACACGGTGTTAACCAGTATTCGATTCGCGATATGCGTACAATTTCCGTGAATATTTTGAAGAAGTGGCGCCAATTTTCGCTTCGATGCTTCTTCGAACTCTCCAGGCTCTTGAATTTCGCAGAACTATAGGACTTTCGTTGAGAGAAGTGGTGCGAACCAAAATACATATTATGACAAGATTACGAATTCCGCGAGCGATGTGATGATAACAACTGGCTCTCTTTTTTTTTCGATCTAAACAACTGTTCGACGCTCTGATTGTCAAGTTCCGACTTTCGTTGATCTTGATTTCGGCCTTCACCTGTCTGGCATGCGGCCGTCCGGATGTGCCGAATTTGCAGGCGCATGTTCGATTGCAACTTGGAGACAACCAAGACGCTTCAAACAATTATACGTTTGGAGACGTCCGCGGTCTGACATTCGGAAAAGATAATCAGATACTGGTTGTTGACTCGCGCACCGGCAGCCTGAGTGGTTTCGACTTTACAGATGGGCATTTGCAGTTTCGCATTGATAGCATTGGCATCTCCGGCTTCAGTAAAAGCGGGTTGTGTTGTGTTGCCGTCGACAAAGAGGGAACGCTCTGGGCACGCGAATTCAACACTCGCAGCTACATCGCGTTCAAAGTGGACGGCTCCGCTTTGACGCCCAGGACGAATATCCAAGGCGGACGTAATCCCTACGGCGCGCCAGTTCGCGTGTCGTGGGATTCGGGCGGAAAGATTTTCGATTATGTCACTTCGGTTCCGGACTTTCACAAACCAGCGATTCTTATAAGCAGTCTGATCGACTCAACGGGGCGCATTGCACGAAGTGACACAGTTCCAACCTTTCCAGCGGAAAGTTTGACTGATTACTTCTTTATCGATCATTCCCGTTCGGATTCCGTAACGGCCACCTATAAAATGCCGTTTGGGTCAACAGGACTTTGGGCAGTAGGGCCGAATGGGCAAGTTGCAACGGCACTGACTTCTCGCTACGACGTTCAGTGGATGAAAGTGGGTGGCGAAGACGTCGAGCATGTGTACCAAACGCCCCCCAAAGTAAAACTGTCGCGAGGGGAGCGCGATCGAGCGGAGCAAATGCTGAAAAGTATTGCGCGCAGAATAAAACTCTCCCGAGCACAGCTCGACTTCATCGTTCCGAACGAGAAGCCGCCACTTGTCGCGCTTGGATTTGACCTGGATGGTCGCCTCTGGGTTGAGAGATCAACTCGCGATGGTTCACCTCATGTCGCCGATATCTATCAACGGGGAGGATCGAAAATTGCAACTGCAGAATGGCCACGCGACATTGATCTTAATTTGTGGGCGGTTCGTGGCACATCTGCCCTCGGTGTCAAAAGGAACAAAAGCGGCTCAAAGATTGTTGTCATTGAATTGAAGAGTTAGTGCCTGACAACAATGTGACGCAGTGTCGATTGCACATCGGCAGTCGAGAGTAGTGTAACCAATTCCTATCGGCGAGAACACAATGCACTCAAATCGGATCCTTCAGTTCGCTATTGCATGTGTAATAGCAATTTCCTTTGCCACTTCGCCTCACATTGCGCCAGGACAACCAGTAAATCCTGGAGGTGGAACTGGAGACTGTTCATCTGGCGGTGTAAATGCAACGTCGTGCTCGGAAACTGTTGGAGAACAAACCTGCAGCGCGTACTGCGACACGGGATTTTACGCGTGTTGTAGTTCCAGCGGCAATAGTGTGACGTGCGAGTGCAATCGCGCCTGACCAGAGAGCCAGTCAAATACAATCGACAAGCTCACGCCCAATCAATGTAAAGCCAAACCAGCGGCTGATATTTCATTGGGCGAAGTGTCACTAATCTGTTCGTGCGAATTGTGTTATTGACTCAGTCGTGACTGACATTGGCCGCACTGCAAACCTGGAAACCGGCGTTAATGTGCTTTTCCAATTTTCCAGCGCCATTTTTTGCCCATGGTCATTGACGGCTCGCCGCGTTCGCGATCCGCGTGCGCTCGATTGTCCAAACTCTATTGTGAAACCATCCTAAGAACACGACGCCATTCTTCCCGAAGCCGACAATGTCGCGATCTGGCGGTAGTTGCACGCGCTTCACCAGTTGGCCATCGGCCGAAACAACATCATAGAGCAAACCATTCGTAACGTGGTTTGAAGTGGTTGGTAAGATCCAAAGCATCCCGTCGCGATCTGGTCTTGCGGCATTTGCACGCACTGGCGGCACGAAATCGGGAATCTCTGCCAAGGTCGGGTATTCGATGGCAGGAATCACAGTGTCTGTACGTGTGACGCCGTTGACAGTCTGCGATTGAATCATCCGGCCAAGTGGTGAGCCGGCTGCCTGCAGCGAGTCGATGATGCGTTTTACTGAATCAACTCTTGCGCGTTTGTCGTCATCAGTGAGCCGTCGCCAATCGAATGGCATCTTCGTGCCAGTTACGCGGTTGCCATTCGCGCGAATCGATTCGACATGGTAGTCGTGACCACGCACGATCGCGACGGTTCCATCGCTGAGTACTGCCCAAATGTCCGCCGGCTGAGCGACTGGAGTTAGCTTTTGGGTGCCATGCATTTTGCCATTCGCATCAACTGTTGTTTCGATTCCCGATGCGCGCGGAATAACCAAAGCGGCAATGGTGTCGGGAATACGCGTTTCAAGATTCACCGCGATCAGCGACAGCGTATCGAATGCGCGCGACGGCAACTTCACTTTTGGGTCAACTCGTTGCGCCGGAAACCGGCGGCCTGCCTGATACACGAGTCGTCCATTCGCATCTACTCCCGGCGCGCCGACGAATGGTGCGTTGAAATACCCCAGGTCGTTGGACTTTGGCGGCGCCATGGGGCGCGCAACATTGCCGAGTGGATCAATCACCAGAAATACGCGAGAATCGTTGTCGATAAACAACACGGAATCCGCAATGAACGGAATCAACATACGAGTGCCGTATTGCGGAAATTTGACACCCGTCGTGCTCGTTGAATCCGCAACAATCTTCTTCAGATCGAGTTTGGGATTGAGAACCAGCAATCGGTGCGCCACCGGATCGTTTACGAGAAGATTTCCGTTGGGCAGTTCACGAACGCCGTAAACGCTGGCGAGAGGCTCTGTCGAGCGCATTGTTGTGCTCTCGAGATTGTAAATCGGAATTTTTTGCGCTTGTGCACCAGCGAACGATGAAACAATCGTCAGGCAAGTGGCGAGCAGCGTTGCGGTTGCATTCACCGTTCGTGACATGGGATTCGTTGGTAGGTATAGGTTGCTCGACTCGAAGCGGGAATGCGCTATTGCCCCGCAGTGTCGCTCGATAAAGTTTGAGGCTGTCGTGAACGTTCCGTGAGCATACGCATCATAAACGTATGACCCTCGGAGACGTGACTTATTTCTTCAACTGTTTGCGCAAGCTGCAACTCGAGTGAATTGGTGCGCTGCTGAAGTACTTCCAGCTCGGCACTCGATGTCATGCGGCGTTCCGAAGCGATTACGTAGCGCCGAAGCAGCCAAAGTGCAGCACCGCCAAGAATGAGATACGGAAACGTTTTGGCTAGCGCGAAGTAAATGTCTGAAATTATCATGGACCCTTCGTTGTTGGCAGCATACTCTGCTCATTGTTGTGGATAGTTGGCGAGTGCGCGATTGCCGACGGTATCCGTGCTATCAACCGCTCAGGAAGATGTTGCGACCGCTGGTGATATTACCACCGATCGCAACCGGATTCCCGCTTCCGCTATCTTGTGCGGCAGTTCTGAATTAGTTGCAGGTACATGATACGCTGGCCGTGCAACAGGCGTAGTTGCCGGCACTACAGGATATTGAGCAAGATGCCCCGCTTGGAGCTGTGTAGGAACAACTTGTCGCTCCAGCGCCGCCAGACTGGCAATTCGGCGGGCTATCTCCGCCACCAGGCAATTCTGGATCGTCATCCGCACGAGCCGTGTTCGGATTCAAGCAGAGAGAAAGCGTCAGGACCAAAGCCGACGCAATTTTCAACAGGTGCGTACGTTGCATTGTGAAACCCTCCTTCGAATTGTGAAATTTCACCCGGGGAACATTCGATATGAACACCGGCCCTGATACTCACAAGTGTTTGGCTCGTTTCCGAACGCTCGCAAGTTCTATCTTGATCAAACTGTCGATTGCGGCCGCAGTCGTAATTCGATCAATTTTGAAACGATTTTACGATGACAGTTTTGATTGAATTGGCGAACATCTTCGCGTCGCGATAAAACGACGTCCAATTCTCAATTGTCGTCGGACAGTGGCGTTGCGATTTCCTGCTTGAGAAACAAGAGTTATCGCACAAGCGGAATGTGCCCGGGAATGCGGAGGTGGAGAATTGCGATTTCGGACTAATCAGTTCTTAAACGGCCCCACGTATGCGCGAATTTGCCGGCGTCTTGGCACAATGGTAAACAGTCGAAAATCAGAGAAATCTGGACACAGCTGCTCGCCGCTCTCTATCAGCGTCGCGACGTGAAATTTGCATATGTACTCCGCGCGGCACCGCTAAGGCTTGATCAGACTTAGACGCGGTCGTGGTTGTTGGTCGAGATTGATCGTCCGCTCATGTTCACGAATGGTCATTTCAAGCAATCGACAAAACGAAGTTGCCATTGACTGCCCTCTAACCGCCGAAGGGGGCGCATTTGTGTAGCGGCGAATTTGATTTCTAAGCGCACTGGCGCTCGGATAGTCAAGAATGTCCGCGACATTGCCAATGGTACGTCCAGGTTCCTCGAGATAGAATGCCGCAATCAACAACCTCGCCCATCCGATGATCCACTGCGGGCTCGGCAACTTTTCATGCTCACAATATTTTCTGAGAGTACGCTCGTGCATTCCGGCCGCTGAGGCAAGCCGAGTGGTGCTTACTGGTTCGTGGGCAAGTCTCAATGCCGCCTTCAAGAGCGGAACCAACGCGTCCGGCAATTCGGGATTAGTGAGTCTCCAAATGCGGACCGCGACACCGTCGGCATGACAATGTGAGAGCGCCGCGAGGAAATCCTTCTCGTCGAACACTGGCTGCGTCGTGACGATTTCCGTTATGCCCGCAGCACCCAACTGCAGCGCGCCTTTGTATGAAGATTCACTGGGAACGTAAATGGCAACTGCAGACACATGCGGATGCAGTTTGCGCAGCCGAGCAATGTCGTTCATTTCAACGGTTTGACGCTCGCCCGGTACGGTGACGATCAGACAAGCGTCTGCAATTCTCGTCAGCTCTTCGGAGGCCGAATTGCCGTCTCTGACTTCACGAACTTCTGAAGCATTTCCAGTCATGCGCCGCATTTGTGCAATCAGTAACGGCGACATTGCGACTGCGACCAGTGTCGCCGGAACAGGTTGTCGTAACCGTAACCCTATTGCTTGCAGCGCCAACACCACACCTCAACGGGAAGTTTCGAATTGGACAATCGATGCCAGAACTCTCCCCAAATTTCATTTCAAAACGCGACTTCAGCAAGCCGCCGCAAGGCTTTTGGCCAGTTAATTTCCGACTTATCTAATAGGGATTGGACATTTTTTTCCGGTCGCGCAGTCGGTGCCGCATCGGGGTCATTCTCCGCGGCCGAAAATCGTGCCTGCAGCGTTTCGACGGCATACTGTTTTTCGTAAAATCCAAACTGCTTTGCAATTGCCGCTGCCCGTTCCAGGGAGACTTTTCCCGATTGCAACTGTCTCAGCACCAAATCTCCCTCGGCGAGCGCGAGCAGTGCCAACAATTCATCCCCCGCGACCAACCCGTCTTTTATCATGACCTTGAACCTCTGAGAATAGACGCCAAGGGCTCTTCTGTTCGCTGTCGATGGCGCTATTTCTTCGCGACGAACGCATAATCGTAGCGCACCAGCAAGCGAAGGCACCTGTATCCGGTTCGGCACATTCGCGCTGAGCACCGTATCAAACCCGTGCGCCGCCGCATCAAGATCACCAAATTCCGCTGAAATTTCGGACATCGAGCCAATCAGCTCCAATCGGCGCATGTCGTTTCCACTCGCCAGGTCGAACGCGTCCCAAGCGTGTCCCATGGCCTCTATTAAGTTGCCGTTGCGCCGTTTCGTCAGTGCCAGTACTTGATGTGCATGTACTTGAAAGATGTTGGCGGCATTCGTGCTGGGGCGAAGCAATCGGAGAGCGCCTTTTGTAGCCTCTGGAAAATTCCCGCGGCCAATTGCCACAAGTGACAGTCCAATATCGGCCATTGAGCGTGCGTCGCGTCGCGGCAATTTTCTCACAACCTGTCGCGCCATAACATAGCAACTTGCCGCATCATCGAGTTCACCAATGATGCGCGCAAGACGACCGCGCCGCGCCCAGCAAATGCCAATGCCCTCGTCAATGTAATTTCTTTCAATGGTCGATGAAACTTCCTTCCTCTGCAAAAACAATAACCGCATGAGTTCATCAATGACTAACTGCGCCAGGCGCGAAACACCGTCGTGCTCGGCCAGTGTCGCAATGTTCAACCACTGGCCGAGTGCACTGCTTTCCGAAATAAATGCAAGCTGCGGTGGCAGTTCCGCTATCCCTGCCGCGAGCGTCGCATAATCCGCTTCATTGGGAGCCGCGATTTCGGTCTGTCGTTCAATTGTCGAAGACAAAATGGCGATGACACTAAGTCTTGCCTCAATTTGCCGCGCCAATTCCAACGGCTTGCCGCGCTCCAGCATCAGCCAGTCACTAGTGCGTACGACCATGGTGACGTTATCTCGAACGTGGCTCTGCAGAATGTCACCGAAAGAGTTTTCCATGGTCAAATCCTACTAAAAACGATTCGGTAATAGAAGTCCAATAGGTAAATGCCCGTACGTATTCGGCCCGCAGGAACCGGCCGCCCATGTACTCTGGCGGCCGAACTTTCACTCTATCAAAAAATGAGAGTCTTGCATTGTAGCTCAACCCCTCTCCAAGGAACTATATGCAAAACTCTCTGCCCCTTGCCGCCCGACGCACCCGGAAGTTCATCCTCCTCGGCGTAATTGCCGCAGCGACTATAAGCGCCTGTTCCGGCGATTCGGCGACGGGCCTGAATGTCAAAGGGTTCGAAAGTCGATCACGCATGACGGATTTTCGATGCGTGCGGCCTGCGTTACTCGATATTCCGGGTGATACCACTGCAACGAACGAAGACGGGAGTTGCTATCCCGGTTATGATCATGTGCCCTGGGGTTGAACGAGCGCCATCTTGCGCGTGTCGTTCAGGAACAGCCAGAAACGGGGGAGACGTTCAGAAATGCGTTCTCCCTCGTTCATTTCTCGGTCGGAAAAGCGCGTCACAGGATCGCGCCACCTGGAATTTTCGTTGACTAGGATTTCAGATTGCGGAACTGTCGCCCAATAAAAGGAATTTTGCGTTCAATCACATAGTATGACGCTGCTTGGGGCGTTCGTTGCACGACCAGTCCAGCAAGTTTGATGAACGCCCCGACGCCGATAACAATGTGTGGATTTTTCCGGCCACCTCCGCTGGCGCGAAGGAAGGACTGCTTTACGACATTGTAAACAGCAACGGCAAGTTAGTTGAACGCGTGCAACTGCCAACCGACTGCGTTGTTGCTGGTTTCGGTTCGGAGAGCGTAGTGTATTTTGGGCCCTATGATCGCGCGGGAAAGTCCTGGACGCTGGAACGTAGTCGCATCGTGCGCCAATAAAGTTGTGTCAGCTCGGTGCAAGTCACCGCGGGAAATTCTCTACGAGCTACTCCCCACCTTTCGTCGGTCCTCATGATGAAGACGCTCATTGCAATGTCGATCTTCGTGACGGGAATGCTTGCGACGTCGGCCAGCGCGCAGAAAACGATTCCTATTCGCGCACTTACGCCTCCCGCTGAATCACCAGAGCACTTCAAATCAACTCCTTCGGTTCGCCAATTACCGAACGGTCGCGCAATTGTTCATGACATACTTGGCAAACGTGTCATGGTGTTCGATACAACCATGAAATCGTTTACGGTCAGCGCCGATAGCGCGGGGGAATCGGGAACAAAGTATCCAGCGGCAATGTTCTCATTCTACAATCCGTTAATTCCGTACCTGGGCGACTCGACACTCTTCACTGACTTCGACGCGAAGACATTTATCGTAATCGGTCCGGACGGAAAACTCGGGCACGCCATGTCACACGCGAAAGCGACTGACTTGATGAGCCCATCGCAACCTTCAAATGGCGTTCAGGGAACCGATCTGCAGGGCCGATTGATCTACCGCGAAATTGGCGGGTTTCGGCCACCACCGCTGAAGCCCGGGGAAGCAACTGTCGTTTCAACGCGCGACACGATCAAGTTGGTTCGCGCTGATTTCAATACGCGCACCATTGATACTGTCGCGTCGTACACTGCAAACAAATCGATTCAGACAGTTTTCACACTGTTACCGGGTGGAAAAACGGGGGGCACTCGTATTGTCAATCCGATTCCTCCGGCCTCCGACAGTTGGGCGGTGATGAGCGACGGAACGATCGCGGTAGTTCGCGCGCATGACTACCACATCGACTTCACGTATCCCGACGGCAGTACATTTTCCAGTGCTAAACTGCCTTTCGATTGGCGCCGTCTTACCGATGACGACAAAAAAGCGCGCATCGACAGTATGCAACGCGTTATCGATTCAGTGACTGCCAGCGGCAGGCCCTTCGGCATGATCATTGGTTTCAGTAAGACTGGTGAAGGGGCCCCATCGAAACCAGATACCATCATCCCGAAAATCTCATTTGTACCGCTCAACGAAATTTCCGACTACGTACCACCGATAGCGCTGGGCGCTGCAAAACCGGACGCCGACAACAATCTCTGGATCCTGCCTACAACATCCACTCAGGCAAAGGGCGGATTGTTGTACGATGTAGTGAACAGAAAAGGTGAATTGGTCGAACGCGTGCAACTGCCGAAAGATCGCGTGGTCGCAGGTTTCGGAAAAGGCGGCGTTGTGTACCTGGCGAAGTTCGACGCCGCCAGCAAACTGTGGACTCTCGAGCGGTGTCGAATCAATCGTTCACAGCTCAAACAATAATTCGCAGGATAAACCTCACAGACCATGCGGCGACCAGCAGTTTGTTTTGCGCTTTCTCTAGCAGTGGCCTCGCCGCTCGTCGCGCAAACAGCGACACCAATTCCGCTCCGCAAGCTCACCATCGTTTCACAATCACCCGAACATCTGGGAAGTGCGCCAAAAAACGTTCGTGGGTTGCCGAGTGGTCGGGCGCTGGTGCACGATCCCCTTCACAAACGTGTGATCGTCGTCGACTCGAGGCTCAAGACCGTGGCGGTCAGCGCCGATAGCGTGAACGGCACTTATCCGCAGGCCTTTCCGGGAACGCAACTCATTCCCTCCCTCGCTCTTTAACGCGCAAAAAAAACCCATCGCCCTTGGTCCAACCCACCCCTTGACATCCGACAGAAGAGGTGCGAGGCTTCCTTTAACACTCGACAGGAGCCGCGCATGTCAATGCAATTCGCTATTCCCAGCATGCTTTCCTTGGTTGCGCTCACCTGCCCCGCCCTTGCCGTGGCGAGTGCGCAAACGCCCATTCCCATACGCACCACCGCGCCAGCCGCGCAGTCGCCCGAACAATTCGGGTCGAGCCTCGGCATTCGCGCGTTACCGAACGGTAAAGCGATGGTGCACGACCCCGCGCACAAGCGCATGATTGTGTTCGATTCGTCAATGCAGAGTTTTACGGTGAGCGCCGATACCGTGGGAACATCGGGCACAAAATATCCGAGCGCCTATGGTGGAGCTCAACTTACCCCCTAC
>JBDUAX010000488.1:0-3538 GCA_040004455.1 Gemmatimonadaceae bacterium | reverse complement strand
TGTAAATCTTGTCGTGATTCTTGCGAGCTGCGAGCAGCGCGCCTTCGTTCACGAGATTCGCCAGGTCGGCACCAGCCATTCCCGGAGTGCCGCGCGCGAGAGCCGTGATATTCACGTCTTCGGCCATTGGCTTGTTGCGGATGTGCACCCGCAAAATGCCTTCGCGTCCACGCAAATCGGGCGCATCAACAACAATCTGCCGATCGAATCGGCCCGGACGCAGCAACGCCGGATCGAGCACGTCTGGACGGTTGGTCGCGGCAATCAGAATGACGCCTTCATTCGATTCGAAACCATCCATCTCAACGAGCAACTGATTAAGCGTCTGTTCACGTTCGTCGTGACCGCCCCCCAGCCCGGCGCCGCGATGACGACCGACGGCATCGATTTCGTCGATGAAGATGATGCAGGGCGCCTGCGCCTTGCCCTGTTCGAACAAATCGCGAACGCGTGACGCACCAACACCGACAAACATTTCGACGAAGTCAGAACCGGACATCGAGAAGAATGGACGCGCTGCTTCGCCCGCAACCGCGCGTGCGAGCAGCGTCTTGCCGGTACCGGGCGGGCCAACGAGCAATGCGCCTTTCGGCAAACGTCCGCCCAACTTCGTGAATTTCTGCGGGTCTTTCAGGAACTCGATGATTTCCTGCAGCTCAACTTTCGCTTCGTCGGCACCGGCGACATCGGCGAATGTGACCTTTGGAGTATCACCGCTTAACAATTTTGCTTTGCTTTTGCCGAACGAAAATGCCTTGCCGCTGCCGGCCTGCATTTGGCGGAAGAAGAAAATCCAGAAGCCAATGAGCACAACGTACGGCAGGAATGTCAGCGCGTACGACCCATAGCTTGGTGTCGCTTTTTGAACCGCAATACGCACGCCTTTGCCGCGCAAATAGTCGGCTTCGCCCGTGGATCCGGGTGGAGTGCGCGTCAGAAACGAAGTCGCGTCGCGTTTTTCGCCAGCAACGCGCAGTGGCTGTTGGAACTGGCCAACGACCTGGTCGCCGCCTGATTCGAACTGCACCGACTTCACGTTGCCTTGATCGACCTGCGAGCGATACGTCGTGTAATCGAGTTCGGTTGCTGGTGTGCTGCGGCTGCCCGAGTACTGGAGCAGCGCAAACGGAATGAGAAACACCAGGATCCAGAACGAAAGATTCTTGGAGAAGCGGGCCCAGTTAAAAGGCTTCTTCGGTGATGGCGTCATGTTTGGAGGCATAGGTTACCGCGTAAAACCGCGTTACTCGAGGCTGGCGATGTAGGGCAGGTGTCGAAAATTTTCGGCATGATCCAATCCGTACCCGACCAGGAATTCGTGCGGTGCGTCGAACCCAACAAATTTCGTTGGGTGATGCAGCTCAACAGCGATGTGTTTGTGGAGCAGCGCGCAAATTTCCAACGATTTGGGTTTGCGCTCTTCGAGCAGTTCCATCAGACGACTCAGAGTACGACCGGAATCGACGATGTCTTCGACCAGCAAAATGTTTTTACCCTCAAGTTCCGTTTCCGGATCGTATAACAAACGAACGACACCACTCGACTCCATCGCGTCGCCGTAACTCGACGCGACGAGGAAATCTACCTGAAGCGGTCGCGCCACATTGCGAACAAGATCGCTCAGGAAAATAAAACTTCCCTTGAGCAGACCGAGAACGAGCAACTCGCCAGTGGGATAGGCAGCCGTAATCTCGGCGCCCAATTCGGCGACGCGGGCCTGGATCGTGTCGACTTCGTACACGATGCGCCTTACGGCACGACCATCAAGGCGGGGATCAGCCGTGTTCGCGCTCACACCGATACCAGGTCACGTCCGGCCAACCGGGCCAGTTCGGAGCCGCGAGACTGCGGCATACTCCAGGAACCCACAAAATAACCTCACCCATTAGGACGACGGGCCATTGCCGTCGGTCAACGGGTGGAATTCGTGCTTCTGAAAGATATCGAGCCACACGTCGTCCTGCTGGAAATCCCGGTGTACAGATTCGATCGCCGTGCTGCCAATTGCGAACGTCCAACGTGCTGTTGGTCGGGATTGGCATTACCCATGGATTCTGAACTTCCTGGGTCTCCCGCGCCATTCGCTGTTCGGCTGATACCTCCGACAAAGCCAGTGGTTTGAACCGCCAACTTTCAAAACGGTTTGGCAGTGCGAGTGATGTGGTTTGGGGAGTCGGTCGGACGATTGAGGTTGGAAGGTGCGTCGGAGGTGCCCGAAGTTCGAACAACTCACCGCCCTCATCACGCACCCGAACAACACTGGCGCCTCCGGACAGCTCCAATCGCGAGCCTGCTTTCGAATGGTGGGTAAAGCGCACCAACGCCGCCGTTCCGCGCCGATTGAGTGCGACGCCCACCTTCGCCAGCAACGCCGGCCAAATCACGGCCAGTCCTGCCTGATCAAACAGTTCGAGAGCCTGCACCGTCACGCGCTGGGCACCGGGGTATGCACCATTGGGTGCCGACAAAGGCTCAAGCGAGTCGATCAGCACATCAATTTCGCGTCGCAATGCAGCTGCGCGATCACCGATACTGAGCATACTTTCGCCGAAGCCCGGGCGCACACTTTCGAGCGCAGGCAGGAGATCGAGACGAACGCGCGAACGAAAATATTGGCGCGTGAAGTTGGTGGGATCTTCGACGTAAGGCACGTTTTCAGTACGTGCCCAACTGGCCACTTCCATTCGGGAAAGTGGCAGCCAGGGGCGCACAATGTTTGATGGCGCCGCCAATGCGGCGAGGCCACGAGCGCCAGTGCCTCGCAGCAAGCGAAGAACGATTGTTTCCAGTTGATCGTCGCGAGTGTGTGCAGTCGCGACCGACGCGTGGTAGCCACGCGCGACGCGTTTCAGAAACGTCCAGCGCGCATTTCTCCACGCGTCTTCGGTCGGCGCGATAGATCGCGCTCGCTCTCGAATGACCGTAAGACCAAGCCGGCGCGCTTCGGCCGCGACCAGTGCCGCTGCATCAGTGGCGGCCGCGCCGGAACCGTGATCGAAGGTCGCAACCGCGGCCACCGATGCGGGAAACCAGCGAGCCATGGCGTGCATCAACGCCATGGAATCGCGACCACCGGAGACCGCCACAACCAGGCGTCCGGGTGACTTCGCGACTGCCACATCGAGCGCTGCCCGCAACGCGTCAGCAACTGGAATCGCATCTAAAGCGATCAACGAATTCCTCCCACTAAGGGCTTCCTCACAAGTAGCGAGACTACTACACTTCGGGCGAACTTTGCAACCGGAGCCTGCCTTGGAGTCGCACGGAACATTTGGAAGCGTTTGGGCCACTCTAGGCATGACTGCCTACTGGATGGCTCTCATCTGGATCAACATTCTCCTCAGCACATTCCTGTCGCCACTGTTCATGATCCCAATCACCTGGGTTCAGGACGCGCTCAAGAAGAAGGACTGATAAACGACGCAACGATTTGAATTCGATGCCCGCGACATTCGCGGGCATCTTTGTTTTACGGCGTTGTTGACTCGCGTTGATAGCTCCGACCACGCCACGCCTTCGCACTCTTCGCGGTGCTCAC
>JBDUAX010000094.1:0-11956 GCA_040004455.1 Gemmatimonadaceae bacterium | reverse complement strand
CCATCAAATCGAGCACGCGGAGCGCGGTCTTCCGATTCGTATCGACCCAATACCGCAAATCATCCAAACATTCCTCTTGGACGACCGCATACCGCGCGCGTTTGGTGCGGGCGCTCAGAGTGCCTCTAACGTCTTTCGGAGTGCCGCTAAGTCGGTCGGCTTCTTTTTTCCGCGGCGCGCGCGCGTGAGCGCGGCGAGCAGGCGTACCGCGTTCTCGGGGGAGCGCAATAAGTACGCCGTTTCACGCAAGCTGGACAGCTCGTCCGCAGGAATGAGCGCCATGTCTTCGTGTCCGCGCCGCTGAATGACCGCGGCCTCGCGCGAATCCTCGACTTCATCCCATAACGAGGCCAGATTTTCGCGCGCGTGACTATAGCTCGTTTTCGTCGCCAAGGCAGGGGTCCGTGAGTTGTACAGGTGATCTGTACAATACCGATCGGCGCGTCAACTGCGCTCCTTACGAGCGTTGCTGCAGACAAATGCTCTTCAGTGCGCTTGCAGCAGAACGCTAGCGTTAGCGAGACCTAATTAAATATTTCATGAACGATATAGAAATCGTCGAACGCGCAGCACTCTCGGACGACGCACTCAATGACTTGTTCGCGCTCACGTGGCCCGCTCACGTGCGACGCGATTTCGCGCGAGTGTTGCAGCACAGTCTGACGTACTTCGCCGCATTCGAGGCGCAGCAACTCGTTGGCTTCGTCAATCTCGCCTGGGATGGCGGATCTCACGCGTTTGTGCTCGATCCCACGGTGCATCCACGCTCGCAACGACAAGGCCTCGGCAGTCTGCTGGTGCGCCGGGCATTGGTCGCCGCGAGTGAGGGGGGCGTCGAGTGGGTCCATGTCGACTACGCGCCGCACCTCGCGTCATTCTATGCGGCACTCGGCTTTCGAATAACCACGGCAGGCGTGTTACGCGTGCGAGTAGCCCAATAACCCCAACCCAACGCGAGCGGCTCGCTAACGCGCCGAAGGTGCGGACTCGTCATCAGATGGATCCTGGCGAGTGTGAACAGGCATTTTTTCTCGAACCATTCATTGTCGCCGTCGATGTGAAACACTCGGTCGCGGAACGACGGTGGCACACGCTCGGCGAACGCTCGCCGATCGCCATTTGTATCTCGTCTTTACTCTGCGCTGATCGCTCATCCGGGTGCTCGCCGCGCGCGACATGAGCCGCAAGGAGCGGCGCGAATATGACCAAACCCAAGCGCGTACTGAAACGGATTCCCCGCTTTAAATCGGAAGACGCGGAGCGTAAATTCAAATTCTTAGCGAACGAACGCGATGTGCCTTTTCAGAGTTTGTTGAAAGTCTATTTGGCCGATCGCATCTCTGTGGAGCGACGACGCAAACGTCCGCGCGCGGAAGCATAACGCAGCGCTATGCCGCCACCATTGATATCAAATAGATAACTGGCACAGATTACGCCATTGGCTTACATGAACGATGCGCGTCATCGAGTCCCCGGCATTCACGATTCAAATGAAACCGACCGCCTTCGAAAAGTTGTTAACTCGGGCAATCGCAGCCAGAACTTGCGCTGATGATTGGCGTGAGTGTGGCGACCTTGCGGAACTGGGAGCAGGGACGCCGCACGCCAGATGGACCGACGCTCGCCTTGTTGCACGTCGCGGCGCACAATCCGACCGCCGTCGTGGAAGCCTTGCATCGACCCCGTCGCCGCGGTGCGACATAACGGGACGTTGCTGCTGACATGGCGCTAAGGTGCGTCGGGCTGACACGGACTCAACCTTGACATCAACGGAGACTACACAATGACGACCAGAAATATCATTCAAGGCTACTTCGACAGTCTGAAAGCAAACCAAGGATGGGAATCCTTCCTGTCCGAGGAGATACAGTTCACCAACTTTACCAGCCCGGTCAGACGCACGACCGGTAAACTGGCGTGCCTCGAAGCATTGAAGCGTTTCTACTCAATGATGACGGTACTGGAGATAAAGGAAATTATTGTAGATGGAAGCAAGGCTTGCGTTTTGACCCGATACGAACTTCAGCCACCTGGTAGCGCTGTCTTCGAGAGCCACATCGCCGAAGTGTTCGAAGTAGCCGGTGACAAGATCACGTCGTTCGGCATCTACTTTGACAGTGCGCCCTACCCCAAGCGGGCTCCGGAAAAATAGATGGCGCTTTGAGGAGCCTCGAAGCGGATCAGGGCGGCGTTGATCCACATTTCCAACGTCATGCAGAAGAGGATGTTGGGAGCACAGACCGTGTGCGGCTCAACGGTGCGTGATCTCCACCCAACCGATCAAAACATTTCCGCGCAATATCCCACCTATTCCTGAGGTAGCGTCAACTCGTGACCACTCCCCAGCCCACCCCCAGCGCACAGTTTTCAGCATTCTTGTCGCGGTTCCCCCCGGGCATCGTCGCGCTGGCAGAACAGTGTATGACCAAACTCCGCCTCGCGTTTCCCGGTACCAATCAAATCGTGTACGACTACGCCAAGTCAGTCGTGGTGTCGTTCAGCATGACAGAGCACGGATACGAGGCCATCGTCGCCATTGCAATTGCTGCGGACTCGGTGAAGCTGTACTTCGACAAGTCCATCCCCGACCCCAAGAAACTTCTCGAGGGAACTGGCTCCAAAGTACGCAGCGTTACCGTCAACGCCGCATCAGACCTCGATGACGGGGATATCCACCTGCTCATGACTGCTGCGATCAAGCATTCCGGAGTTACGTTCCCGCGCACCGGCTCGAACCCGATGATCATCAAATCGGAGTCGAAGAAAAAGAAAGCAAAGAAAACCGGGCCCGCCTGACGTGTACCGAATGAGAGGTCTGTAATGGCCGATGATCAACGGGTCTACAGCGACGAAGAGTTCGCCCTCATTCTGCGCAAGGCGACGGAACTCGCGAGCAAGGCGGAACTGCCAGTCAACTCGTCAGCGGGATTAACGCTTGCCGAGATGAAGTCGGCTGCGGTTCAGGTCGGTCTCGATCCCGCCCTCGTCGAACGAGCGGCGCGGATGCTAGTCACGAAGGCCGCCGCGTCGCCCCTCGAACGGCTGACAGGTGGGCCGTTGCATCACAACCAGGAGGTTCGCTTTCCCGTCAAGCTCGACGAAAACAGTGCCGCTCGGCTTCTTTCTGCCGTGCGTGTCCGCGCGGCCCTGGCCGGCCATCAGGATGTTGGACATTCCAGTGCAATGGGCATGACCTGGCATGATGGTGGCGCCATGGAAGCGCTCGGTGTCGCCGCCCGTCCCGAGGAGGACGGCACAGTTGTATCTGTCAGCGTAGACCGTCGCGGCACCCTCTTGATGGTCGCGATGCCTTCCGGGATTGTCATGTTCTTGGCAGTCCTCTTCTCTGTCTTCGCGCTTTATCCCGCGGCTCACCCGCTCGGCTACGTCGGATTAATTGCCGCAATAGGCGCTCCCCTCGGGCTCGCGCGCCGCTATTGGGCATCGTCAACAAAGAAGCTCCGTGAACGCATGAGCGTGGTTATGGACGCCATGGGCCAGGCATTGAGTCGGCCAGAGATACCGGCGCAGGTTCACCGCGCCGTCGGGGATGCCGCCGTCACTCCAGAAGGCGAAGCGAGCGTAGGCGTGGACGCAGAGGCCAGGTGACGAGGCGCCACGCCGCCGCGGGTCCGTTGCCTACCCGGGAGGCAGATCGAGCTTCGCAAGCCGCGCCGGATCTGTCAGTGCGTTCAGCTGCACTACCTTGCCGTCGCGGATCGTCATCGCCATCACGCTTACGATACGGCCATCGGGCGAACGACCAATGAACCCCGGCGTGCCGTTCACGACCACCTGGCGGGCAAAGGGCGCCAGCCGCGCATAGGCGACTGCTCCCTGGGCGACCGCACGGGCGCCGCGCACCTCGCGTGTAGCCTCTGGCCGAAGCGGGCCGCCGTCCATGTGCAGCACCACGTCCGGATCGAGCACTGCAAGCAACCCCTCGAAGTCGCCATTGCGCACCGCCGCAAGGAAGGCGTCGGCCACTCGCTGCTGCTTCGCGAAGTCGGGGTCTGGCACCGCCGCCGTACGCACACGTCGACGCGCGCGACTCGCGAGCTGCCTGGCGGCCGCGGGCGTGCGGTTCACGATTGGCGCGATCTCCTCGAACGGCATGTCGAACATGTCGTGCAACACGAACGCGAGTCGCTCCGGTGCTGCCAGCGATTCGAGCACCACCATCAACGCCAACCCCACGGAATCCGCCAGTATCGCCTGCTGCTCGGCGTCCGCCGGATCGACAAGCGTGATGACCGGGTCGGGCATCCGCCCGTCCAGCGACTCCTCACGCCGCGACTTCCGCGACTGCAGCATGTTGAGCGACACGCGCGCGACAACGGTGGTAAGCCACGCGTTGAGGTTGTCGATTGACGCTGCGTCGGACCGGCTCAAACGGAGCCATGCCTCCTGCACCGCGTCGTCGGCCTCGGCCACTGAGCCGAGCATCCGGTAGGCGACCGCGCGCAGTCGCCTGCGTTCGCCTTCGAATTTTCCGGCCAGCCAGTCCGCGTCATGCATCGACAATTTGCTCCTCGTCTGCAATCCAGGCGTCACCAGCCGGCATGGTCACGAGCTCGCACCGCTCCTCGTCCCACCGTTCGCCGGTGCGTTCGAAATAGCGCTTGACCGCCGCCTGTGCGTTGCCGGCGTCGAGCAGCGCGTGCACTTCTGCCGCTACGTCGGCCCACAACACGTCGTCGCACCGCATCCGCACGTACGCGGCCAGTTTACTGAAGAGCGCATCGGGCGACGAGGCCGTCGTGACGAAGCAGATACGGTCTCCGGTGTGCACGACTGCTGTCGTCGGCAGGGTGCGTCGCATGATCATCGTGAACCCACGGCCGCGCCCGCACTTGTGGCAACCGCACCGCCGCGGCCCAGAACCAGGCCGATGATGGCAGCGAGTGTGAGCGCGCCGAGTGCGATTGGTGGTTCTGGCTTGGCCGTCATCAGGAACACGACGCCGAAAAGCAGCGCGATGCGGATCGCAAACGAGCGCCGCAATGCGGGCGCGACATCGAGCAGCACCGCACCGGCCCGGCCGCCGTCGGTGGCCTGACGCAACCGCTTCAGGGCACGACCCGTCATAATTCCGCCAACGGCACCGACTGCAATCATGCCGACGAAGCCAAGCCCCATCCACGCTCCCCGCCAGTGCCAGTACGAGGTAGCGAGGATCATGCCGGATAGCACTACCACAAGCCCACCAGCGCCGCCGACGCGCTGGCTTGATCCGAAGTTCTCGAGTGAGACGCGCATCGCCGGGTCGTCCGTGACTTGGCGCAGTTGCGTGAACGCTACGACTTCCATTCCGAGTGACATGAACATGGCCATTGCCGCGGCCACGTGAATGAACAGCAGTAAATAGTGCAGCATCCCGACATGCTCCTGACGTTACCGGTTGTGTTCAGGGCGCATTGTGCGCCTCAGATCATGACCGGCGCACGCGCGGAAATGTGACATGGAATCATGGGACACCCACCGCTGGCGTCGCGTCGGTTCCAAATTTCCTGGTGAACTTAAGCGTTCGGAGCAATGGAGCTCCTTGCGCGCGTGGACGCGTTGCTGCGTCGCTCCCGACTTTCGGTGCGGGCCGCTGTGGTCGACCACTTCGGCGAGGTCGAGGTGAACCGCGCGGGGCGAAGCGGCGAGGTGAAACCGTGGCACTGACCCCCAGGAGTTCGATCTGTTGATCGCGCTCATGGATCGCGCTGGGACGGTGGTGCCGCGCGGCGAACTGCTAGCTGCGGTGTGGGGTTACCTGCCGGACGTCAGCACGCGCACTTTCGACATTCATGTGTCCGATCTCCGCGCGAAGCTTGAGGCGAACCCCGCGCAACCGGTGCACATCATCACGGTGCGGAAGGCCGGGTATCGGTTTGAGGGATAGGGGGCGACGTTGGGCGCGCGGTCATTGCGTACATGGTGCAGAACAAACTCCGACACCATACTACGCTTATGTCCACTCTCGGCGACCGGCTAACCCAGTCATTGGCAGATCGCTACGCAATTGAGCGCCAGGTGGGTGAGGGAGGCATGGCGACGGTATTCCTCGCGCGCGACATCCGGCACGATCGACGTGTGGCCATCAAGGTGCTGCGCGAGGATGTAACGCAGCGCATGGGAGTCGAGCGATTTCTGCGAGAAATCCGGACGACCGCCACGTTGAGTCACCCGCACATCGTTCCCCTGCTCGACTCAGGGGAAGCAGACGGAATCGTCTACTACGTAATGCCCTTCGTCGAGGGCGAGTCGCTGCGCGATCGACTGGATCGCGAAGCGCAACTCTCCGTGGCCGATGCCGTACGCATGGCGTGCGACATACTGAGTGCGCTCGACTACGCACATCGTCGCGGTTTTGTGCATCGGGATGTGAAACCGGCGAACATCCTGCTTCACGAGAATCGGGCGCTGGTGGCCGACTTCGGTATTGCACTGGTGTTCGAAGGCAGCGGTGGCGTTCGGCTCACCGAAAGTGGTACGCGCGTTGGGACTCCTCAGTACATGAGTCCCGAGCAGGCGATGGGTGAGAAGCACGTGACCGGACGGACCGACATCTTCGCTGTTGGCACGATGCTCTACGAAATGTTGGCCGGCGAGCCGCCATTTGCGGGTGAAACGGCACAGGCGATCGTGGCGAAGATGATGACGACGTCGCCTACCTCCATTCGTGATATTCGGCCCACCGTACCTGCCCACGTCGCCGCAGCAATTGATGGTGCGCTGCAGAAGGTCGCTGCCGATCGGTTCGGAACCGCCGCAGAATTTGCCGATGCGCTGCAGCGTCGTGATGGCGACGGCACGTCGGCCGCAGTCGCACACGTGCGCGGTTCGCGACGAACTGCATGGCTGTTCGCGGTTGGCGCGCTCGTCATCACTGGGGCGGTCGGCGCCGGAGTAGCAATTGGACGGACCTTTACCGGCGCGCGTGCGACGAATGGGACCGTTGTACGCACGGTGATCCCTCTCGCGCAGGATCAGCTGCTCTTCATCGCAAAGGATCCGCTCGACATCTCTCGAGACGGGAAATACCTCGCCTACGTCGGCGACGACAGCGGAAAATCGCAGCTCTTTCTTCGGCCGCTTGACGACACGATCGCGCGGGCCGTTCCGGGGACCACGGGCGCCAGCACGCCATTCTTCTCGCCCGACGGCGAATGGATCGCGTTCTTCGCCGACAACAAGTTGAAGAAAGTGCCGCGCAGTGGCGGTGCGCCTATCGACGTTCTCGAAATGTCGTCACCGGAATACGGAGCGACGTGGGGCACCGACGGCAACCTGTTCTATTCGGTCAGCGACAGCGCGCTCCGTCGCCTGCGCAGTGACGGCACCGGCGCAATCGCCATCGTCGCCGAGCCCAAGTCGCCCGCGCGACGGCATGCTCTGGGCAAGCTGAGGTGGCCGGCGCTGCTGCCGGATAATGAGCGTGCGCTCGTCTCCACCGATTCCGGAATCGGTGTCATGGACCTTGCTTCGGGCGACGTGCGCATTGTGGTGCTCCGCGGTCGACAAGCGCGCTACCTCCCGACAGAACAGCTGCTGTTCGACGACGACGAAGGACGCGTTCGCGTCGTGGGCTTCGATGTGAAACACGGTACGGTGCAAGGCGCATCGACACCGGTGTTCGAAGCGTTTCGCGGACCGGGTAGTGGCGCCACGTACTTCACGGTGTCGGACAACGGCACGCTGGTGTACATGCCCGGCAGCTTCCAACGCTCACTCGTGCGCGTCGATCGATACGGACGAGAGACGGCAATCAATGCGGAGCCGCGCGGATACCGCTTTCCGGCCGTTTCTCCCGACGGAAAGTCCCTGGCGGTCACTGTCGATCCGCGGCCGTCCTCGATCTGGCTCATCGACGCAACGACAGGTCAAGGAACTCCGCTCACGACGGACAAGCTGCACTCCATCGTGCCGCTCTGGTCGCCGGATGGCACGCGCATCGCCTTCGTTCACGCCGAAGGGCCACGGGGTCGGATCGTGTGGATGTTGGCGCAGCCAGGCGCCGAGTTGCACTACGTTCTCGTTCCGAACTCGGAGGAGCGGCTGGGCGACATCGGGATTCACCAGTGGGCGAGCGTCGGTGGCATCTTCGGGTACCACGTTGGCCCGAAGGGTTGGCAATCGCATGGGGACGTCGTGCACTTCCAGATTGGCGACAGCACGCTAACGACTCTCGTGTCGACACCGGCGGACGATCGAGCGCCCGCGTTGTCGCCGGACAACAAGTGGCTCGCATACACTTCAACCATTTCGGGGGCGAACCAGGTGTACGTTCGCCCGTATCCGCAGACCGGCCCCAGTGTGCAGGTGTCATCGCGCGGCGGCACGGATCCCGTCTGGTCTCGCGATGGCGCAGAGCTCTTCTATCGCTCCGGCTCAAGCATCATGTCAGTCGCTCACCATCCGCTCTCGACCTCCGGCGTCTTCGGTGCGCCACAGGTGCTGTTCAGCGGAGCCTACGATTTTTCACAGGACCGCAACTGGACGGTGACCCCGGACGGCCGCTTCATCATGATCAAGGCGGATCCGATGATGGGACGACAGCTGCGCGTGGCCTTCAACTGGTTCGACGAACTGCGCGCGGCTTCGAAGGCGAAGTAATTCTGTAGCACTTCGGCCGCCGCCATGCCGCTTTCCGTTTGGCGTAACGCGTAGTTGATCCACTCGCTGGAAGATGCGCTCTGCCTCACTTGCGGAAGTGGCTGCTACGGCTTGGGCATCGTGAGCGGCACGAATTTTCCAGCGTCGATGACTCCATTGGTGACAGTGTAGAGGGAGAAGCCCGACGGCATGATGACCGGCCCGTAGTCATTGGGCCCGACAATGGCCGCGCTTTGCTCGAACCTGAGCGCGCCCCGGTCGGTTTGAAACACCAGCTTCTCGGCGTCGTGAGTGTGCCCGCCCAGGATGAGCGGCAGTCGGCGCCCCTTGAACGTTTCGAGCACAGCCAGCGTGTTTGCACCCATGTGGCGAAATGTGGGTCCTGACTTTGGGTGCGCGACGCTACTGACGAGGGCCATGTCGATGTAGCCGGCCATCGACTCCAGCCCCGACGCCAGCGGAATGTGGGCGAACATCACGATCGGTGTCGAAGTGGGCAGCGTCGCAACGTCGCGCGCGAGCCACGCCAGTTGCAGGCTGTCAACGCCGCCGTAGTACGCCGAATCATCCGGCTGCACGGTGTCGAGCCCGATGAAGTGCACACCACCATAGTTGAAGGAGTAGTACTCCGGACCGCGGTAGTGGCGGTACATGCCACGATTGTACAGCGGATCTGTTTCGGACACGTGCGACCGGCTTTGAATGATGCCGAAGTGGTCGTGGTTGCCAGGCACCGTGTAGTACGGCGCGCGCAGCTTCATTTCCGCGAGGAACAGTTCGAAAAAGCCGCGTGCCCGAGGCTCCTTCTGACTCATCGCGTCATAAATGAGATCACCGGCAATCAGTGTCAGTGCTGGTCCGATGGAATCAGCGAGCGCTCTGAATCGCCGCACGCGATCGACGTGTGCTGTGTCGATGTGCGTATCCGATGCGTGAATGAACCGGAACGATCGGAGCTGTCGTTGAGCCCGAAGGCCGAAGCTGATCGAGTCATTGCTGGCCACCGTGTGCCAGGATGAACCGACCATCTGCCAGTCGGTCGGCACCGACACGAAGACGATGGTCTTCTCGTTGGCAGGAAGCTGGTATCGGCCGGCCGCATCAGTGGTGACGACATCCAACTGATTGGAGACGACGACGCCGGACACGGGCCGTTCGTTGGGGTCCAACACGCCGTTCCCGTTTGCGTCATTGAAGACGGTGCCGTGCACGGTGCGCTGGGCATGAATCGGGGACGCAATCAGCGCAAATATCGCTGTGCAGGCAATGAAGGCTTTCATGCGCAGAACTTGGCTCCGATTGGACAAGGGAAGGCGCGGATGACCGGGCCAGTAGCAAGACGCTGCATGTATTACCCAGCACGCAACAAGTCGCTTGCCGAGAGTGACCGTGCGTTGCTGAGGATGACGACCGGTTTGGCGTGGGACCCGACCGGCTCTCCTTGCCGCATCTGCTAGTCGGGAAGCAGGTTTCGCAGGTCGTATGCGGGTTACGCAGGCTCCCGGTTCCTCACCTCATGACACGCGCATGAATCCGAAAATCGACGTGCTGAAGCAGTTCTTCGCTGCGATAAATCGCAACGACATGCCGGCCATCACCAAGGACTTCGACGTGCAGATTGTGCGCATTGAACCCGAAGGGTTTCCCACGGCCGGCACCTATCGTGGCATCGCGGAAGTGCGCGAGCATGTCAGGAAGGGGCGCGGGACGTGGGCGGAAGGAAGCTGCGACCCCGAGCAATTTTTCGTCGCAGGAGAGAAGGTGGTCGTCTACCTCCATGCGTCGGTTCGTCTGCACAACGCGACCGAGTGGACCGGCGGTCGGTTTGCCGATGGCTTTGTGTTCCGCAATGGCAAGATCACGGAGTACCACTCCTTCGGTGAACGAGCGGAAGCGCTCAAGTGGGCCGGTATCGAAGACGAGGAGCAGCGTTGAATTCGCGTTGTTGCGCGTGTTGCAAACGCATGCGTAAGCACTGCGCTGACAATGCATCCTGCCAACGCTTCGGGTTCTAGCGTATTTGCGTTTGCTCAAGGAATCGACGGTCGCCATCGACCTTAATCATGTAAACGGCGCCATTTGGTCCGAACCCCGCTAACAAACGCGATTTCGGCAATCGAACTCGTTCGAC
The DNA here is from genome assembly GCA_040004455.1 of Gemmatimonadaceae bacterium. Taxonomy (GTDB): domain Bacteria; phylum Gemmatimonadota; class Gemmatimonadetes; order Gemmatimonadales; family Gemmatimonadaceae; genus Gemmatimonas. The sequence goes on along the minus strand of JBDUAX010000094.1, from coordinate 1,221 downwards.
GACCTTCCCGTCTTTTGAAACGACATCGTAAACCAATCCTTCACTGCTCGCGTCTTTGCTCGTTCGCGGGAGTATCCACAAATGATTCTCCAGATCAGCAGTTAGCGCACCAAACGTGAGAGCCGATTCATAATCTGGTAAATCGCGCGCAGCTTTCACCGCGAACTTTCTTCTTCCCCGAACGGGAGTACCACCAGTTGTTTGCACCTGAATGTCTGCTTCCCTGGCATTCGGATTGTCGGCCATGACGAGGAGAAGCGAGTCCACTTTTTTCTTTTTGGCATCGTCAGATAGCAGCAACCAATCGAACGGCATTTTCGCAGTGGACCTGTGCGTTCCGTCGATGTCAATCCAATCAATGTGATAGTCCTTTGCGCGTACAATCGCGATTGTACCGTCCGTCAGCTGTGCCCATTGATCAATTGTGACCAACGGATTGACAGTCATCGTAATCATCGGCACGCCATTGGGATTTTCGACGACGTCAATCTTGTTCGGCTCCAACGCGTGAATGCGCGCAATTGTGTCAACTTTTCGAGTCTCAAAATCGGCGCGAATAATCGGTGCCGAGTCGGACTCAATTGGAAAAACGTACTTGGAAAAAAAATTCGGCATTCGAGGCGTAGTCACACCGCGATACAATATTCTTCCTTTCTTATCAATCGCCGGGTTTCCATACGTAAGTGCGTACGAAAGAAAAGGCGTATCCTGTGGCCGCGGAATTGCCATCACGCGGCCGACTTTACCCGTCGGATCAATGACCAGCAACGTGCGACTGCCGGGATCAACGTAAAGAGATGAATCGCCGGGATATGATATAAGCGACTGTGAAGTTTCATCCTTCGCAAACACCTGCACGACACAATGGCAACTGCAAGCGCGGCGAGAGTGCCACCTCGACGAGACTTCACGGCTTCGGCAACGTCGCCCGATACGCGTTAATCGCGTTCACCGTCGCCGTCACACGCACATCCGCAACCTTGCGACCAAGATCCTGCAACCACTTCAGTGATTGGAATTTGATGCCGTTGATCTCGGCCTCACCGGCCTTCTTGCGCTGTTCGAAACGAATCGACTGCGGATCGGCAAGCGCCATCGTGGCGTCAATGCCAAGCTCCTCGTGCAGGCCGCTCGTGCCCTGACTTGCGCCAATCTTGATGCCCTCGGGAATCTTGAGCTCGTTCTGGATGTAGGGCTGCACTACGCTCGTGTGGTTGTAGT
>JBDUAX010000487.1:0-3541 GCA_040004455.1 Gemmatimonadaceae bacterium | reverse complement strand
CGTCCCACACGAGTGGTGACTTGAAGTTCGGCCACAACAAACGCCAGTTCGGATATGGAATAAGCCAGAAGAACTTCCACGGACGGCCGATGTGAATAATCGGGAAGAGACCGGCCGTCATAACTGCAAACACCGTCATTGCTTCCGCTGCTCGATAAATCGAAGTTCGGAAGCCTGCTCTGAACAGATAGAGGATTGCTGAAATCAGCGTTCCTGCGTGACCGATACCGACCCAGAAAACGAAGGTGATGATGTACGTGCCCCACATGACCGGCGGCTCGTAACCGGCCTGGCCTAATCCCCAGTAAATCTGGTACGTCCACGCTGATGCGCCGATGAGCATGAAGAACACGGCGACGCACAAACCCATGAACCATTTCTTGGTGAAACCAAGAGTGGCAATGATTTCGCGATCGACCTGCTCGTAGTCTTTAACTGCCGGGAGTTGAACGTCGGCCGATGCGATGTTCGGACCTCGGTAGCCCTGTCCCGGTGGAAAGTCTGGTTTCAATTGCGTGGCCATGGTTATCTCAAGCCCTCGCCGACGCTGCGGGCGCCGGATGATTGACTTTCTTGAGATAGACCACGGCTGTAAACGTGTTCAACTCTTCGAACACGTGATACGCGCGTCGGTCATACGCCATCTTGGAAACGCTCCAGTTTTCATCGGCCGCGTCACCAAAGATGATAGCGCGAGACGGGCAGGCTGCTGCGCACGCTGTTGTGAATTCATCGGCTTTGAGCGGACGATCTTCGGAGGCAGCGCGGTGTTCGGCGCCGCGAATGCGCTGCACGCAGAAGGTGCACTTTTCCATGACCCCCTTTCCGCGCACCGTAACATCCGGATTGAGCATCCAGTGCATTGGCGACGGCCACGCGTACTGTTTGCGCTCGGGCTCCCCGTAACCGAACCAGTTGAAGTAGCGAACCTTGTACGGGCAGTTATTGCTGCAGTATCGCGTACCGACGCAACGATTGTAGACCTGTACGTTGAGGCCATCGGGAGAGTGATACGTGGCGTACACTGGACAAACGGGCTCGCACGGGGCGTTGCCGCACTGCTGACACATCATTGGAACGAAACGCGTGTCGAAATCGGGAGAGAATTCGTTTTCCGTGTTTTCGTTTCCTTCGTAGTAGCGCTCGATGCGCAACCACGCCATTTCTCTACCCTTGATAATGTTCGCGCCGGGGCGCTCATCCCACGTGCCTGGTGACAGTGCGCGCCCCTGATATGCGGCGCCAACCGTTGGAATGTTGTTCTCGCTGTAGCAGGCCGTAACGCAGGCCGAACAACCGGTGCACCGCGCAAGGTCGATGGTCATGGCCCAACGACGACGCTCAGCGTGCGACGAATGATCGGGTGCGTACATGCCAAGCGATTTCGCAGCCTTGTCGGCGAAATCACCTTGTGCGTCGGCCGCGATTGGCGATTTCAAACCCGGGAGGAACGCACCGGAGGGCATGCCCGGCACTTCATGTTCTTTTTCTTCAACTGCTGGGCCGTTGAGTTCTGCAACATCCATGGCTTGTCCAATGCCGCGACCATGTTGACGTGCCGAACCCTCAGTCGTGACCATTTGTGAATGGTCGTCGGTGCGTGTGACTTTACCCTTGATGGTCAGCGTCAGTCCGCCCGCCGTATTCCAGCCTGGTGCGAGCACATCGTATGCGTTTACGCCGACATTCTTCGCGTAACGACCGTACGCTGTGTGACCTTGACCGAGTGCAATGGCAACCGTGTCTGGTCGGACACCCATGTAGATGTACGCGGGCGCGGTAACGGTGCCGGCTGACGTTTCAATTTTGAGGTGATCCCCTTCGACGACGCCCAGTTTCTTTGCAGTTTGCGGATGAACTTCGACCCACGATTGCCACGCAAGCTTCGTGACGGGATCGGGAAGTTCCTGCAACCATGGTTTGTTGGCGCCAGAGCCGTCGGCCAATGTGGGCGACGGATAGACGTGTACGTAGAAATCGCCTTGTGATGCAGCAAGGGTTGGTGCAGTTGATGCAGCGGTGCTTGACGTTCTCGTTCCGCGCGGCAGCAGCGGTGCGCCAGCGGTTGTCGGCTTGGTCAGTGCTGTAACGAATGCTGGTTCACCACCGGCAAACCTGGCGATGTACCACGTGCGGAAATCTTCGACGTTGTACTTGGCGGCCAGTGATTGATCTTTCTTCGCAATTTGAATGAGCACATCGGCTGTGGCACGTGTGCCTTCGACGTTCGGGCCGGGCATGAACACGGCGTCCATTGTTGGTTGCTGCAACGATATTGTGCCGGCCGAAATTTCTGCGTCGCCGAAGCTTTCCAGCCAATGATTGTCGGGAAGAATGAGGTCACACATCATGACCGTTTCATCGGGCATCATGCTGAATGCAACCTTGAATCCGACCTTCGCAAACGCGTCACTGAAACCAACGGACCTGGGCATGGTGTGCGCAGGATTTGCATTCCGCACGAATGCGAGTGGCACTGAACCCGACTTCATTTTGTCAGTCAGCGCCATCATGTCGGCGAACGACGCGATGCCTTTGTAGCCGGCCTGCGGTGCAGCAGGTTTAATTGTGACACCGACACTGCCGTTGGCCTTGTTTATTTCAGCAACCATGACGCCGCATTCAACTGCGTCGGCGGTGGTGACTCCGCACAGCGCGAGTACGCCATTTCCGGCGGCCTTCACTGCAGCAACAAGTGCTTCAATTGTCGCGGCCGGAACGCCGGATGCCTCGGATGCCGCGGCTGAAGTCTGCTTGCCAGTGAGCGCTTCGCAGATTGCCATTTCACTACCGGGTTTGCAGGCGATCCATTGATCGGCGTTCAAACCCGTTAGTGAGCGACGCGCACCGATGTATACGAGCGACGGTGCGCCAACGAGTTTCGCGCGCGCGTCGGCCCAATCCATTTGTTCAGGAACGCCCTGGCCCCAACCGTCGAGGAAATCGGCACCGAAGCTGAGCACAAGTTTGGCCGCGCTGAAATCAATTTGCGGCCACTCAGCGCCGTAAGCTTTTTGGTTGGCTGCGATGGCGGCGAGTGGTGCGCCTGAGTCGTAGCTGTAGTGCGCGGGCATACCCTGGGCCGAGAGCCAGGCATCGACAAAGCCCGGGAACGTGCCGCTTTGATGCTGATTGATGAACGCAACGTTGCCAGCGCCGCCTCGGCTCTTTACTTCACCCATTTTCTGAGCGAGCAACGCGTAAGCTTTTTCCCAGGAAATGCTGCTCCAGCCATTGACCGATTTCACCATCGGCTGCTTGAAGCGATCGGGATTGTAGAGCCCCTGCACCGCTGAAATTCCTGTGGCGCAGATGGCGCCGCGGTTGAGCGGATGATCGGGGTTGCCTTCGAGTTTGATGGTCCGGCTGTCGCGCGTTTCCGCGATGATGCCGCAGCCAGTGGCGCACTCACCGCAAGTGGTCGCGTAGTATTGCGAAACCCCCGGCAACATGTTGTCGGGTGAAGTGACATACGGAATGAGCTTGCCAACCTTTTCGGAAGAGCAGCCAACAACCGCCGTCGTCGCGCCAGCGACGCCAA
>JBDUAX010000486.1:0-3545 GCA_040004455.1 Gemmatimonadaceae bacterium | reverse complement strand
AAAAGGGCAATCCTGTCCCGCATATTGATCCTATGCCCAAAATTCCTCGCCCCGAATTCCTCCCGACCGTCGCTGACATTCGCGCCGCTGCCGAACGTATTTCGTCCGCGGCCAGACGCACGCGAATGCTCAAATCGAACGCTTTGTCGGAACGGGTTGGCAGCGACGTCTTTCTCAAGTGCGAACTCGAACAACAAACGGGTTCATTCAAAGTTCGTGGCGCGTTCAATGTGCTGGCGTCGCTCACGCCCGAGCAGCGCGCGCGTGGCGTTGTCGCATCGAGCGCCGGCAATCACGGACTGGGCGTTGCTTTTGCGTCACACGCTTTCGGGGCGCCGGCCATGTTGTACGTGCCATCAACGGCGCCACAGGTGAAAAAGGCTGGGATCGCGAAACTGGGTGCAACGGTGAATGACGAAGAACCGGACTATGACGCCGCCATGGTCCGAGCGAAAGCGCACGCTGCTGAACACAACATTCCGTTCATCAACCCGTGCCTCGGATACGAACTGCTCGCGGGGCAAGGCACCGTCGCGCTCGAAGTGCTGGAGCAATGTCCCGATGTGCGAACGATCGTGATCTGCACCGGAGGTGGCGGTCTGTTGGGCGGCATGGGGGCAGCGCTGCGTGAACTCGCACCTTCAGTTCGTATTATTGGAGCGCAAAGCGAGCATACTGCGGCACTGTCGCGCAGTGTCGCGGCCGGACACGTGGTGCCCATCGACAACGAACCCACACTCGCCGACGGACTTGCCGGACAAATCGACGATGAGGCGCTGGCCATTGGATTGTATTGCGCCGACCAAATTGTCACGGTCACCGAAGCTGAGTTGGGCGAAACTATTGCCTGGCTTTGGCAAACGGAGCGGCTCAAAAGCGAAGGCGCGGGCGCTGTTGCGGTCGCCGCGTTGCGACACGGGAAAATTAAAGGACTTGAAGCACCGGTTGTCGCGCTGGTGAGCGGCGGGAATATTGACGATGCCAAACACGCGGCCCTCCTCGCCACGTACCCTTCCGATGCGAACTGAAACCGGCTGATTCCTCAAACCGTTCGCACTGGCTGAGTGTCCGATACTGGGACGCCAATTCACGAGATCGAACAGCGACGCCGGCGACACCGTTCACAGCTTGACCGTAAGTCGTTTTGTAGCACCGGCTTCGCCTCGTCATCAAATCTTTGAACGCGGCACGGCCCTTGCCATGTAAGGCTGTGAGGCCCTTAGGGTCTCCTCAACCTTCGTTCTTCACGTACCCACCGAGATTCTCGTGGACGTTGCTCGCGCTCCCCGCAAAAAAACTGGTCGCAACATCGGCATCGCTGTCGCTGTCGTGTTGGGCGTACTCGCGACAATTGCCTTGGCCAAGCTCAAACCGGCCGCGCCATCTATCGATTTTGCGACCATTCTCGTCGACTCCGTTCGTCAGGGTGACATCACCCGTGATGTGCGTGGCCCCGGTACGCTCGTCCCCGAGCGCATTCGTTTCATCACCTCGCAAACGTCGGCCCGCGTTGAACGTCTGGTCGTGCAATCGGGCCAAAAAGTCACGCCGGGAATGCTGCTGTTAGTGATGTCGAGCCCTGATATGCAGATCGAGACGATGCAGGCCGATCAGCAAGTTCGCGAAGCTGAGATTGGTCTGATCAACCTCAAAACGTCGCTTCGCCAGAATCAGCTGCAGCAGGAAGGCACCGTCGCGAGCGTGAAGACGGCCTTGCTCAAGGCAAAACAAAAGGCGGTCCAGGCCGACTCGCTATTGCCGTTCAAGGGTATTCCAATCGCCGACGCAATTGCTGCAAAGGCCGATGCCGAAGAACTCGAAATCCGCTATCGCATCGAGCAGGATAAAATGAAGCTCATCGATAACACGATCGAGCAGCAAATCTCGGTGCAAACCGAACAAGTCAAGCAGCTCAAGGCCATTGCCGCCGAACGGCAGGGCCGCCTGCAGTCGTTGCAGGTCGCGGCGCCCGAGGAAGGTGTGCTGCAGGAGCTGACCCTCCAGGTTGGTCAATTCGTTCCCGAAGGCACTGTGATTGCCAAGGTGGTCCAGCCCGGAAATCTTAAAGCGGTGCTGCGAGTTGCCGAATCACAGGCCAAGGACATTCACATCGGCCAAACTGCTTCGATCGACACACGCAACGGTTTGATCCCTGGCACTGTCTCAAGGATGGATCCGTCCGCCGTGGGCGGGTCAGTCACGATCGATGTGAAGCTGAACGGCGCCCTGCCTGCGGGCGCGGTGCCAGATCTCAGCGTCGACGGCATCATCCAGATCGAGCAACTCAAGAACGTGTTGTACACAGGCCGTCCCGGTACAGGCGCCGGAACCGGCCCCGTTGGCTTGTTCAAGCTGACGGAAGATGGAAAAGAAGCAGAACGTGTGCAGGTCGTACTCGGCCGAAGCTCGGTCAACGCCGTTGAAATCGTGAGCGGTTTAAAGGTGGGTGACAAAGTCATCACGTCAGACATGACCGCTTCCGACAACTTCGATCGGGTTCGCATCAAGCGTTAACAATCGGGTTTGGCCGATTGCCCCACTGCTGACACCACGCGCGAAAAGATCCGTACTCCAAAACGCAGTATCGAAACACGCAACCCCACACGCATTGCAAACTGTTCCAACCACGCCGCAACGGAGATGACAATGGCGACCGAAGGCGAAGCACTTATTCGACTGCAGGGCATCAAGAAGGTCTTCTATACGGACGAAGTAGAAACGCACGCGTTGGCCGAAGTCCACATGGAGATCAAGCAGGGTGAATACGTCGCCATCTCCGGCCCGTCCGGCTGCGGCAAAACAACGTTGCTTTCCATTCTTGGATTGCTCGACACGGCCAGCCACGGCGAATATTTCCTCGACGGACGCCCGGTCGCGCAGCTTGCACCGGCCGATCGCGCGCGTGTTCGCAACCGTCAAATCGGATTCATCTTCCAGGCGTTCAACCTGATTGGTGATCTCACGGTTTACGAAAACGTCGAGCTGCCGCTTACGTATCGCGGCTTGAGCGCCACGGAACGCAAGGAACGCGTTCAATCCGCGCTCGAACGCGTTGGCATGTCGCATCGCTCGCGCCACTATCCGGCGCAGCTCTCCGGCGGTCAACAGCAGCGCGTTGCCGTTGCTCGCGCGGTCGCTGGCGACCCAGCCATTCTCCTTGCTGACGAACCGACAGGTAACCTCGATTCCGTCAACGGCGAGTCGGTGATGGAATTGCTCAAGGAACTCAATCGGAACGGCGCGACCATCTGCATGGTGACCCACGATCCGCGCTACACGCTGCACGCCGATCGCAGCATTCATCTGTTCGACGGCCGCGTGGTCGACGAACAAGCGGCGCCGGCACACTGACCGTTGCGGTTTCGCAAGCGGCGGCCCGTCAGATTGCCTGATGGGTCGCCGTTTTTTGTGCACTGACAATCACCGGTGCGCTATCTTTCCGACGGGCGCACGTCGCGCTTGGTTCGCCACTGCTCCACTGCAACGTCGACCTTCCACCGGCCTTCGATGATTTCGCTGCGCAACGTCGAAAAGAGCTACCCCAT
>JBDUAX010000093.1:0-11991 GCA_040004455.1 Gemmatimonadaceae bacterium | reverse complement strand
TTCAGAAGAACAAATACGACGAGAAACTGGCTACCTACAACGCTCGCTTTGAGGTCGGTCCGCTGCCGAATCTCACCGTTCGAAGTGTTCAGATGTCTCTCATGTACCTTGGCTATCCGGCCGGCGGTGTTGACGGGTGGTACGGCGCGCAAACGCAGAAGGCATTGATGGCCTTTCAGAAGGCGCAGAACATTCAGCAATCCGGTCAACCCGACGACGTCACGCAAGCAGCACTTCAGAAGGCATTGGCTGCCGCGACGTAATTCGTCGGCCCGATCATGCTGTGTGACGAAGCGAAAAAAATACTTTCAACGCGATTGCCTGTTGACCGGTATGTAATTTGATACCGACACGCTGAATTTCTCGTCCGCGCTCGCTCCCGCGCTCCACACACCGCAGCATGCCATCAAAATTGTCCATTCATCGAGTTCGCATCTCCGAACTGGTGTGTTGCATTTCGTCATTCGCGATCTTCGCCGCGTGCGACAAGAAAGAACCGCCCAAGCCAGCGCAGCCTGCAGAAGTCACGTTTGTGACAACGGCGCCCGCAGCAATTGAAGACAATCTCGAGTTTGTCGGACAAGTGCAGGCGTTTCGAACCGTGCAAGTTCGCGCGCAGGCTACCGGTCTCATTCTCGCGCGATCATTCACCGAAGGCGCCGCGGTGAAAGCGGGGGACACGTTGTATCGCATCGATCCCATTGCCGCCGAAGCCGATGCGCGCAGTGCGCGAGCGCGATTAGCCGAGGCGGAAGCGCGGTTGTCCATCAGTCAAACGAACGCTGCGCGTTTGCGTCCACTCCTTGTTGGCAATGCCGTCGCAAAATTAGAAGTGGACAACGCGGAATCTCAAGCCGCGCAAGCACGCGCGGTTGTTGATGAAGCGCGCGGTTCTCTTGATGCCGCGCAAAAACGATTGAGCGAAACAGTTGTACGAGCGGAAATCAGCGGACGCATTGGACGTGCATTGCTCGATCTTGGTGCACGCGTTGCCGGCGTAAGCGATTTGCTCACGACCATCGATGTTGTCGATCCGGTGTACGTAAGCTTCCGCCCGTCGGCCGATCAGCAGTTTCGTTGGCGCACCGATCCAATCGCGCGCCGGAGTTTGGACCAAGGCGGTGCCGCGCGCGTTGCGCTTTCTTTTCCCGATGGCAGCACGTATCCGCGCCAGGGAAGAATCGGCTACATCGATCCAGTGGTTGATGCGGGAACAGGCACGCAGCAATACCGGGCCGAATTTCAAAATTCCGATCGTCTGCTCGTGCCCGGTCAATTTGTGCAGGTACACATTCTCGGACTCAAGCGCGATAGCGCGCTCCTCGTTCCGCAACGCGCCGTGCTCCAGCAGCTCGGACAGCAGGTTGTATACGTGATTGGCAGCGACAACAAAGCAAGCGCGCGCGTTGTCAAGGCAACAAGTTGGTCGGGGAACAATTGGTTAATCGAAAAGGGATTGAAAGCCGGCGAGCGCGTTGTTGTCGACGGTGTGCAGAAGGTGACCGTCGGCGCAGTCGTGAAACCAAAACCGCTCGCCGATAGTGCGGTCAAATGACTGAACGCGAATATCTCTTCGTTCGCCGCCCGGTATTCGCCGCCGTCATCTCGCTGATCATCACGTTACTCGGCGCCTATGCAATCACGTCGCTACCAATCAGCCGCTATCCGCAAATCACGCCGCCGTCGGTGCAGGTCAATGCGTTCTATCCCGGCGCGAGCGCGGCCGACGTAGCCACCGCAGTTGCGGCACCAATTGAACAACAGCTGTCGAGTTTGCAGGGGTTGTTGTACTACAAATCGTCGAACACCAGCGACGGTACGATGAATTTGCAGATTTACTTCGACATTTCCCGCAATCAGGATCTCGCGGCTGTCGACGTTCAGAACGCCGTTGGTGTCGCCACCCCGCAATTGCCCGCCGCCGTTCGACAAGGTGGCGTGACAATTACGAAAGCGAATTCGGACATTCTCGCGCTTGTTTCTCTCATGTCGGATGACCCGCGTTACGATGCGTCATTCCTGAGCAACTACGCCAAGATTTACGTCGAGAGCGAACTCAAACGCATTAATGGTGTCGGCGATTCGCGCGTGTTCGGCAATCTCGATTTTTCGATGTTGCTGAGTCTGAACCCGCAGGTAATGGCGCAGCTGGGAATTTCCGTAGACGATGTGCAAAGCGCCGTCAACGCACAAAACGCAACGAAGCCCGGCGGAAGGCTTGGGCGCGAACCCGCACCGATTGGCACGCAACTCACACTGCCTGTCGTAACAACGGGTCGTCTTACACAGCCTTCGGAGTTTGGCGAGATCATTGTGCGCGCGCGCCCCGACGGGTCGCTCGTTCGGCTCAAAGACATTGCGAACGTCACACTGGGTTCGCGCGGTTACGATGCACGCGCACGACTGAACGGAAAACTGATTGCCAACATTCTTATTTTCGGACGACCGGGCGCGAACAATCTCGACGTAAAAAATGCCGTCGTCGCGCGCATGAAGGAACTCGCGCCAGCATTTCCCCAAGGGGTGCGCTACGAAATTCCGTTCGACACCACTCCGTTCATTACAGAATCAATTCGCGAAGTGGTGAAGACGCTGGGCGAGGCAATGCTGCTCGTCACGCTTGTCGTGTTTCTGTTTTTGAAGAGCTGGCGCGCCACGCTCATTCCCGTGCTCGCCGTTCCAGTCAGCATTATTGGCACGTTTCTCGGTCTTCAGGCGTTGGGCTTCACCATCAACACGCTCACGCTGTTTGGATTAGTGCTCGCCATCGGCATTGTAGTTGACGACGCCATTGTCGTCATCGAAAACGTCGAGCGCATTATGGAGCAGGAAAAGCTTTCGCCGCGCGCCGCGACCAACAAAGCGATGAAGCAGGTCGGTAGTGCGCTTGTCGCCATCGTGCTGGTGCTCTGCTCAGTGTTCATTCCGGTGGCGTTTGTTGGTGGCATTACTGGCGCCATGTACAAGCAGTTCGCCGCCACTGTCGTCATCTCCGTCGTGCTCTCCGGCATTGTTGCGCTAACGCTCACGCCAGCACTCTGCTCAACGCTGCTCATTCACAAAGAACCCGAAGACGAAAATCGATTTTTCCGCGCATTCGACAGCGGCTTCAAGAAGCTCACACGACGTTACGTTGGCGGCGCAACCGGGGTCATCAACCACCCGCGCTCGTTCTTCGCGGCGTTTGCCGTCATCATCGTGCTGATTGGCGTGCTGTACAAGAAAGTACCCGGTGGATTCCTGCCGAACGAAGACAAAGGCTACTTCGCCGTTTCGGTGCAGTTGCCCGATGCCGCATCGTTGCAACGCACCAGCGACGTCATCACGCAGCTCAATCAGATTGTGCACCAGGAACCATCGGTGCTCAACACGGTTGCGCTTGAAGGCTTTTCGCTCCTTACTGCCGCAAATCTGCCCAACGTTGCCACTATGTTTGTAACGCTCAAGCCGTGGAGCGAGCGCAGCGGAACCGATCAAGGGCTCGAAGCAATTCTCAGCCGGGTGAACAAGAAAATGGGGGGCGTAAAAGAAGCCGTCGCTTTCGGATTCAACCTCCCCGAAATTCCCGGACTCGGCATTACGAGCGGGCTTGAACTCAACTTGCAGCAGCGCACGGGCGACGACGTGCAGGCGTTTGCGCGACAGGTAAACGGATTCGTTGCCGACGCGAAGAAAATTCCGTCTCTCCAAAATGTCGCGACGCAATTCCGCGCCGACGTGCCCCAACTGTTCGTCACTGTTGACGAAGCAGAAGCGCAAGCGCGCGGCGTTGGCACGGCGCAAGTGTTCGCAACGCTGCAAACGATGTTGTCAAATCTCTACATCAACGATTTCAACATTTACGGACGCCCGTATCGCGTGCAGGCCGAGGCGCAGCAGCAGTTTCGTCAGCAGCCGGAAGATATTTCCCGTTTTTACGTACGCAGCAACACCGGCAGCATGATCCCGCTCTCCGCACTCACAAAAACTGACATGCGCGGTGCGCCCGCTTTGCTCACGCGCTTCAACGGATTCCCATCGGCTCTTGTCACCGCCGCTGCCACACTCGGCTACAGCTCCGGCGAAGGAATCAGCGCGGTGGAGTCGACCATTGCGAACAAGTATGCGTCGCAGGGAGTTGGGTACGCGTACAGCGGTCAGTCGTTTCAGGAACGATTGTCGGCGGGCAACAGCAACCTCGTACTCGTGCTCGGATTCGTGCTGGTATTTCTGGTGCTCGCGGCCCAGTACGAAAGTTGGTACGTGCCATTTGCTGTAATTCTGGGCGTGCCGTTTGGAATTGCGGGCGCATTTTTCGGAGTGTGGCTGCGGGGTTCTCCCAGCGACATCTATTTCCAGGTCGGACTCATTACCGTTGTGGGACTGGCCGCAAAGAACGCGATTCTGATTGTTGAATTTGCGAACACGCTGCGCGCCGGCGGAATGAGTATTCGAGATGCCGCCATCGAAGCGGCGCGGGAGCGCTTTCGACCAATTCTGATGACGTCGTTCGCGTTCATTCTTGGTGTGTTGCCACTGGTTGTTGCCGGTGGTGCGGGAGCTGGCAGTCGCCGATCACTTGGTACTGGCGTGTTCTCCGGAATGCTGTTTGCAACAACGGTTGGAGTGTTCTTCATTCCGCTGTTCTTCTATGTCATTCGCCGAGCGGTGGAGCCCAAGAGCAAACGCAACGTTGGATTGTCGCACGTGCCGGTAGTTACGGCGCACGAAGCGGCCCATGAATAAGCTCCGTTCAAAAACCAACACGGAATTGCGATATGTGCATGCGTTTCGCTTGATCGATTATTCGTCATGGCCAAGCAAAGTTTTCCCGAAGCGATTTGGCTTCGCTGCCATCGCATTGGTGTTTGCCGCTTGCACCGTTGGCCCGTCAACCAAAGTCAACACGGAAATTCCCGCAGTATCGGTTCGCACAAGTGGCACAACTTCGCCGTCGTCGCGTGCGTTTCTCGATTCACTTACGCAAGCGCGCGCGAGCGACGCCCCCGACAGTACCAACAATTTCAAACCAGCGCGCGAAACGTTGGCGTTGTCGGCAACGGCAAGCTCCGCCCGCGATTTTGCATGGACTGAAGTGTTGCGCGACACAACGCTGCAGTCACTCGTGAAAACTGCGGTCGCGAACAACCGGAATTTGCGTCTGGCCGTTGCGCGCATTGACGAATACCGCGCACTCAACGGAATCGCCGCATCGCGCTACTTCCCGCAAGTAACAGCAAACGTCAGCAGGAGTTCGAATCGCCAGGCACTGGGGCCAGCGAACCCGATTCAGTTTGACGCATTGCGCGCAACAGCCGATCTCTCGTGGGAATTGGATTTCTGGGGCAAGACCCGTCGCTCTGTGCAAGCAACGGAATTCGATCAAGCCGGGCGCGAGGATGAAGTGCGCGCAGCAACGCTCACGCTCGTAAGTGACGTGGCATCCGCGTATCTGCAACTCCGTGAAGCTGACGCCATTATTGCGATCGCCGAGGGCACACTCGCGTCGCGACAAAACACATTACAAATCGCGCGTCGCCGCTTTGATCAGGGTTTGATTTCGGAACTCGACGTTCGCCAATTCGAGGCGAATCTCGCTGAACCTGCCGCGCGCGTTGCGGATTATGCGCGTCAACGCACAGAGGGTGAAAACGCGTTGAGTTTGTTGATGGGAAATGCGCCTGGTTCGATTCCGCGTGGCGCATTGCTCAGAGACATCGTGCGCGATGTCACTGTTCCCGATACGCTACCCGGTACGTTGCTCGTGCGTCGCCCCGACGTCTTGCGCGCGCAGCATGACTATCAGGCTGCAATTGCGCGCATTGGCGTGACCACAGCCAACCGTTTGCCCACAATCACACTCGGCACCACTTACGGCGCGCAACGTCCGGGCACCGACAGCTTCTTCGATCACAAAGGGCAGATTTACGCGTTCACCGCCGGTATTTCGCTTCCGCTGTTCACCGGTGGGCGCTTAAGCAGCGAAACCAAAGCTGCACGCGCACGGGCGGAGGAAACTCGTAATGCCTACGAGCAAACGGTGCTCATTGCGTTGCGCGAAACCAGTGATGCGGCCGCTGGTGTACGTCTACGTCGTGATCAACTGGTGGCGCAGGAAACGCAGGAGCGCGCGTTGCAGGCCGCCTACAGCATTGCCGAACGTCGGTATGCGAGTGGGGTTTCGAGTTACCTCGAGGTGCTCGATGCGCAGCGGAGTTTGTTCTCCGCACAGCTCACCCGCGTGCAGGTAGAGCGTCTGTATCTGTTATCCACGGTGCAACTGTTTCGCGCGCTGGGCGGGAGCTGGGCTGGGCAGTAGGATTAGCATTCAAACCCTTTGAGGCCATAGCGTGTCTACCCCCTAGATTCGCTCTTTACCTCGGCCGGCGCGTTTGACAAGACGCGACTGGTACCCGTTGGCAGGGTTGCGCCGCAACGACGAGGTGCAATCACCTCAGACGTCGGGCGGCCCATGCGAGAATGGCTCATGCGAGTTCGGGATTGGTTTCGTCGCGAAGCGCTCGGCGCCGAGCTCGCGGATGAACTGAGATTTCATCGCAGTGCTCTCGAACGCGACGCTGTCGCCAGCGGGGACAGCGCGGTCGATGCTGCTCATCGCGCACAGCACAGACTGGGCAACAGCACGCGAATTCAGGAGGATGCACGCGAACGCTGGTCGATTCCAACTCTCGACAATTTTTTGAACGACGCGCGTTACGCGCTGCGGGGACTTCGGCGCTCACCTGGTTTCACGGCGACAGTAATAGCGACACTCGGCCTTGGCATTGGTGCGAATGTAGCAATGTTCGGCGTTGTTGATCACCTCATGTTTCGGCCGCTTCCGTTCTTGCGCGATGCATCGAGTGTGAATCGCGTGTACCTGCAAACGAGCGGACGCGAACGCATACTGACCAGCGCAACTTTTCCCTACACGCGCTACCTCGACCTGAAGAACGCCACCACGTCGTTTTCGCAGTACGCCGCGTTTGCACAGAATACGTGGGCTATTGGAGTTGGCGAAACGGCGCGAGAACAACCGGTGGCCGCTGTCAGCGCCTCGTTCTTTGAATTCTTCAATGCGCGCCCGGAAGTCGGTCGATTCTTTGATGCGTCAGAAGATGTGACACCGCGCGGCGCTTCGGTTGCAGTACTCGACTACTCATACTGGCAACGCGAACTCGGCGGCAAGAATGTAGTTGGACAGCCGCTGCAAATCGGCACCATTTCATACACGATAATTGGAATTGCACCGAAAGGATTTGTAGGGGTTGCGACTGATCACGCACCAGTGGCCTACGTTCCCATTACGACCGTTGCGGCCAATGACAATCAGTGGAATCTCAACACGTATTTCACGAATTACCGTTGGGATTGGGCGAGCATGATGGTGCGTCGAAAGCCCGGGGTGAAAGCCGATGCTGCGACGGCTGATCTAACCCATGCTTTTGTGAAGAGCCGAGCTGCGGCGCGTGCGTTGGTGCGAAGTGTGGCGCCAGCGAATGTTGCGCTACCAAAAGCAATTGCGGGCTCGATCAAGCTTGCCGCAGGTCCGAGTGCCGGTCTGGAATCGAAGACACTGTTGTGGGTAACGGGTGTTGCTGCAATCGTGCTGCTTATTGCATGCGCCAACGTCACCAACCTGATGTTCGCGCGACTGCTGAAACGTCGCCGCGAAATTGCAATGCGGCTGGCACTCGGCGTTGGGCGTGGTCGATTGTTGATGATGTTATTGACTGAGAGTTTGATGCTGGCAATCGCGGGGGGCGTGGCGGGAGTTCTGGTTGCGCAGTGGGGTGGCGCGGCACTTCGGGTAATTCTCCTTCCCGAAGGCACCAGCGCAGATGTCGTAACCAGCTGGCGAACGCTCGGTGTCGCAATCGCCTGCGCAGTTGTGTCGGGAGGGTTGATGTCGATTGGGCCAGCGTTGCTCGCAATGCGAGGTAGTCTTGCGACGACGCTCAGAGCAGACGCGCGTGGGGGCATATATCAGCGTTCGCGTACGCGATCAACTCTGCTGGTTATGCAGGGCGCTCTGTCGGTTACGCTGCTTGTTGGTGCGGGACTCTTTGTTCGAAGTTTGAATAACGTGCGATCCATTCGACTTGGATATGACGCGGAGCAGGTGTTGATGGCGTTACCGAATACGCGTGGTTTTCACTTCGACAGTGCGGCGCGGGTGCAGTTCAATCGCATGTTGATGCAGGCCGCCGCGGCAATTCCCGATGTTGAAAATGTCGCGCTGGTTGACTCAAGGCCGTTCGCTACGAGTATGGCTCTGCTTTACGTCGATGGCATTGATTCGGTGCAGAAATTCGGGCGTTTCGACATTCAGTACTCTACATCCGATTATTTCCGTACGATGGGTACGCGAATTCTACGCGGGCGAGCGTTTAACGACGATGATCGCGAGGGAACGCCGCGAGTGAGTGTGGTAAGTGCTTCAATGGCCCGAGTGCTGTGGCCCGGAAAGGATGCGCTCGGTCAGTGTATTCGCATTTCGGCCGACAGTATGCCGTGTACAACGATAGTTGGCATTGCCGAAGATGCCGCGTATGACAACATCACCGACGATCGGCGTTACGTGCAGTACGTCCCGCTCGCGCAAACTGACCCGGCAGGAGGAAACAAGATGCTCCTGCGCGTGAAAGGCTTGCGCGCTGGTCCGGCGATGACCGCGGTACAACGCGGACTGCAGCGGGTGATGCCGGGAAATGGTTATGTCACAGTTCAGTCATTCGGAGACATCGTCAACGCACAGCGACGTTCGTGGGAGTTGGGCGCGACAATGTTTGTCGCGTTTGGTGCATTGGCGCTGCTCGTTGCGGCGGTTGGTCTGTATGGCGTGATTGCGTACAACGTTGCGCAGCGCCTGCACGAATTGGCGGTACGAGTCGCGCTGGGTGCTCAGCAGCGTGATGTTATTCGTCTGGTTGTGGGCCAGGGTGTGTCGTTTGCGATTGCGGGTGTGACAATTGGATTGGCGGCTGCGTTGATGGCGTCGCGGTGGATTCAGCCACTTCTCTTTCGACAGTCTGCCACCGATCCGCTCACATTTGGCGCTGTTGGATTGATCATCATTTTCGTGGCGATTCTCGCGAGTGCCATTCCGGCCTGGCGCGCCACGCAGGCCGACCCGAACAAGGCGTTGCGCAGCGATTGAATTGGCTTGATGCGCGAAATCCGCGGTTACGCTTTCCGCAAATCCACCACGCGCGCAAGTTTGCCACCTTCACTGCGCGGCAGTGAATTCACTTCGCACAATTCGCACGCGTGTGGCCCTAATCCACCGGTGAACAAGCCGTCGCCGTAGGCGTTATGAAATACCATTCCTGGTCGCGCGCCGGCGGCATGCAAAGAACGCGCAACCACTTCTGCAAAGATGTCGAGGTCGTTGCTGTCGTAGTCAATGACGGTTGGTTTGCCAGTTGTTCCACTCGACGCGTGAATGCGACGCAGTTGACTTTGCTGTGTCGCCAGTAACCCGAACGGACAATTGTCGCGAAAATCAGTCTTGCGCGTGAGTGGAAAGCGCGACAAATCTTCAGTGATTGCAAATCATACGGAGCAATTCCGGTCGCCGCGAATTGCTTTCGATAAAACGGCACGCGTTCATCGAGCAGTGACACCATTTCCTGCAATCGCACCACATCAGTGAGCGGAGCGCGCTCACTGGCATGGCTTCGATGGCAGGATTCAGCACGTGCTGCACGAATTCGCGCTCTACGTGCCCCGACGACCGCCGTTCTTGGCTTGAGCCGGTGGTTTCTGCGGCTGGCGCGGGTTCGGAATGTGCGACTTCTCGTTGGTCACGACGACCTTTCCGTCAGCAGTCTTCTTCTTGCTGGAAAAGTCCGGGATGGATGATTTTTTCTTCATCGTGAATTCTAAACAATTACGCGATGTTCAGCGATCTCGCGTCCAGATTGCAATGAGTCCGCACCAATTGTCCAGCCGAATGCCACCCATTCCCGGCGGGACGCGCGATGGCCCGAAGAATACTTCGACGCCATGTACGTCCATGGGTACAACGTTGTCGATATCCGTGCCCGCCGGCATGACAACGCCATCCACCGAAATGCGCAGCATGCAGTATCGGCCAGGAACCTGAAAACTCGGCTTCGGCCCGCGTGTGGACATCGCCACCATTATGCCCAGCGAGTCCATGATTTTCATTCCTGGCATTGCACGCAGCATTTGTGAAAGACGAATCGGATTTCGCTTTTCAATGTCTGAGCGCGTAACAACGGCGCTCGCCTCTTTGTGCGCGAGCCGCATTTCATAATCTGCTAAGCGCGCACTATACGGATGCGCGGCCTCAACTTTTACTTCCGATAAGGTCGACGCCGATTCATCGAGTGTTATGGTGAACGCGTTTGCTCCGTCGTCAATGCGGAAGTCGACGTCAGCGCCTTTGTAACCAATGCGTCGTATGGACGCATGCCAGTCGCCGGTAAACAATCGATCAACACGAAATACGCCGTCGCCGTCAGTACGGCCAGTGACGCGCAGTTTTCCGGAATTCACAGAAACTTCTGCAAGCGGCACTGGTACATCGGCCTGCGTTACAATGTGCAGCTTAACGATCGTTGGCTCGGTGTGGTGCTGCAGCACAGGCTGTTGCGCAATGCTCGATGCGGCACTCAGCGAAACTGCGAGCGCAATAACCGTTCGCGGTACCCGCACTTCATGCCAGGCACGCGCGATTTTCAGGCGCACTGGAACACTTTTGCAAACGGTGAAATTGCCTGGAACATGGTCTGGCCGGATAAAGCAATCAGGGATGAAGCGCTATTGGTTCTCACTCATACTGCAGCTTTCTGGCTTTCGGCGCAACCGGGTGATTGTGATAGGTTAGCGCCGCTTCTATGCAATGGGCCACCGACGACATCGGCACCTTGTCGTTTTCTTCAAACACGATGGCCCGGTTGCCCTCGTACGCAAGTTCGTTTGGAAACCAGCTCTTGAATGTGTCAACCAACGTCGTCTGGCAGTTGAAGTACATCGCGTACTGCGTGGGTTTTTGTCTCTTCCACGCAATCCGCACCGTGCTGCCACTCTTGCTTTCGGAGGTGAGGTACGCCGGTTCGCCCCATTTGAGCGTTTCTTCCAGTGCGCCAACACCTTCAGTATTGCGCGCGGTGTTGAAAATGAGCTCACGCAGTGCCAACAGTTTCTTGCGCGCGTTGGGTGGATACGAGTCGAAGGCGCGTTTGACTGCGGCGTTCTTGAATGGCGTCGTCATTTTTTGCGCTCAACTTTGGTGAATGTCTGGCCGCGAAACATTTCCTTGATGTATGTAATGCCCGGTGGCAGCATATTGGAGCCCGCAAAAACTTTCTCCAGCGCCATGATCCCAACGGGCACGATGTTCGCTCCTGCAGCCAACAATTTGTAAACGACGGTCGGATAATCTGCCGTTGCTGAATGGCGAAGTCCGGCGAGATACACCGTCGAATCCAGCACTGTGCCACCCCAGACATTTTCAACTTCCAGTGAGGCGCCCAGATCGAGGAGTTTGTCCATGGTTGTGAGCATGCCGTTGGCGGATGCCCAGTGCAAAGCAGTCATATTGTCGCCATCTTTGGCATCGGGGCTCACACCTTTTGCGAGCAGTGCATCAGCCACGTCCGCATGGTTGCACTTGCACGCCCAGGCCAACGCGAACTCAATTCGCCCTTTTGCGTCGAGTGGAATTTTTACCCACGTCGGCGCAATGACTTCTGGCTCCGGGGCCAGCGTGTTCCTGTCAATTACAAATTTGTTAATCAAATCGAGTCGTCCGACGGCGGCAGCAGCAATCACCGTGTCAATTCGTGCGTCGCGTTGCGCCAGCATTTGCCCCGTGTCAACGTACCCAAATTGAATCGCGGTCATCAACGGCGAGCAATTCTCTTCAAGGCCGTTGATATTCGCGCCGAAATCGAGCAGCACTTCCGCAAGTGCGCCCTGCAGTCCTGCGGCGTACGGATGCACGCTTGATACAAGCAGGTTCATGGTGGTCTGAACAAGGCC
>JBDUAX010000092.1:0-11992 GCA_040004455.1 Gemmatimonadaceae bacterium | reverse complement strand
TACGTCAATCGAAAACGATGAGAACGCAGCACGTCTCGCGTAAACTGAACCGCAACGATATCAAGCGAACCGTGAATGATTTCGTTGTGCGAAGCGTTCCGCGTTTGAACGGAACCGCCGGCCCAAACATTTACGCCGTTCCACGGATACCGTGAAAGCAACCTCGATAACTGGGAACGGCCACTGTCGGGCTTCGTGTCTGTCGCCGGGCCGGAGGTGGTCGTCGGGCTCTGTGCGTACGCGGAATCGGAGTAGGCCGAACCGGCGAGAGCGAGACCGGCTAGTGCAGGGAAGACCGACTTCCGCAGAAATGATCGATACATGGGGCGGAAAACTAACTATTTTTCAGTTTCGGAAACCCGGACGGCAGGTCGCGCCGTAGGGAGTGGACACCACTTTCGGGAGTACGGCTTGTGATTGCCCTGCTGCTTCGTTTGTTCGCGCTTCGTCCGATTTTCTCGATGGCCATTATGGGCTTCCCCATCTTGCTGCTCGTCGCGGTCGGTCTGTTCGCGATTCTCGCGCTCAAAGTACTGGTCTTCGTCGTGATTCCAGTCGCGATTGTCATCTGGCTTATTCGCAAGGCGTACAAAAGCGCCAAAATGCGCGAAGCCTACGAAACCACGCCAAACGTTTGAACGGTTCCACGCTACTTGTAATTGTGAACAAACATTACAAGTAGCGTGTTGTTGATTTCGTTGGTTTTGTATTTCGTATTGGCAATCCACTGTTGCATGTAACTGACTTCCAACCGCTCTCCTTTTGAGAGCGGCAGCCCCAATCCCACCGATGCGCGGTTCTGATCAAACGCGACGCGCCTGTCTACGGGAGTCAGCCCAATAAAGGCCTCGTCGGCGCCGATCAACAACAGTGGCTGTTTGTGCAGCTGCATCGACAACAATGGGTGCGACGCGCGAAACTGATAACGAAGTCGGTGCGAAAATCGCACGTCACTGTTGTGCTTGCCGGCATCGTCGGCAATGACGTCGTGAATCCAGCGATTTTCGTAGCGAAACCGATGGGCGAAATCCAATTCGCCTGCGTGCTGCTGCAAGTTCATCTGATAAAAGATCTGGTACTCACGTGTCGGATACGCTGCCGGCAGCAGTCCGTAAGGGGTACTGCCGATATACCCGCCCCCCAAAGTGAAGCGCAGCCCCGCCGTCGGTCGATACGATAGTCCGCCAACTGCGAACAACTGTTTGGGGTGTTCGGCCAAACCCATGCGGCGCAATTGAATGTCCGTCGTCAGTCCGAATTGCGAACCTCGGAACATCGTTTCGTAAACCGATCCGTACCAACCGTTTGACTGGTGAACGGACGGCCATGCGCTGTTCTGGCCATGCAACGACGTCAGTGCAAGCAGAGTTACGAGCGAGGTTATCGAAACAAGACGAAGGTGCACGGCAGTCGGGTGATGGGGATAATCGAGGTCGATCAAGCGTCGCGAAACACCGGTTGCTTGCGCGCCCGTTCATCCGGCGCGTGCAGCGCAAGCGTATTGCCCGTGCGTACATTACGCGCGCAACCGCGGCGATCACAGGCCGCATAAAGCCATACAAAAAGCGACACAAAAAGTGATACCAAAACGGACACCACAGGTCATATCATGAGCGATAAGCAGGAGCCGTCCGGGGACGACGGATCACAGGCAGTGGAAAGCGTTCGACGCCAGCTCTCGACCGCTCGCGACGATTTGCTGCGGGTGCATCGCGCTCTGCTGCACGTTGAGCGAACCCGGTACGAAAAGGTGCACGGCCGAATTGCGAATAACGGGATTTTCCTCCAACTGGTAATCGGTGATCCGTTTTTCGATTGGCTCCGACCCATGGGCCAAATGGTCCTCCTCATCGACGAGCGCATGGAAGACAAGGAAAGCCCTCTTCAAACCGGCGAAGCCTCGGCCCTGTTGACCCGTGCGCGGGAACTCCTGCGCGCCGACGAGCAGGGAGATGCCTTTCAACGTCTTTACTTTCAAGCGCTGCAACAATCCGCCGATCTGGCCGTTTTACATAGTCAGGTGGCTGTCAATCATCGTCCTACCCCCCTTTCGTGACGCAAGACCACTTGCCAACATAAGGGCGACGGCGTGGCCGTTTTCCGCGCCAGGGTGCAGGACCGGTTTGCGAACGCAGTGGTTCCCGGGCGGTACCGTACGAAAAATTCCTTCCCTCCAGCTCGCGCAGTGAATGCGAGCGCGCGATGCAGATCCGGTTCAGTTGCGCACCGCGCAACTTTTGTTGCGTCTGCGTGCGCAGTGATTGCGTTTGCGGCAGCGTGTCGGCCGCCACAACTCCCGCGTGCGACAACCGGGTACGTCACGCAATTCGATGCCGTCTGGTCCAAATACGACAGCATCTATCCCGCGTTCGGATACAAGGGCATTACGGCCGACGATTGGAACAAGCAACGCGCGCACTATCGTCCGCTGGCCGCGAGCGCCAAAACCGAAGACGAATTCATTGCGGTGGTGCGCGAAATGCTTGCGCCACTGAAAGATCTGCACGCCTGGTTTGTCGATCCGCGCGGAGAATTGGTGCCGACTTACGTACCAACGGCGCTCGAGAATTTTGAACGCGATCGTTGGCGAAGCGCGTTGAAAGATGTTGGGTATGTCGCGCATGGAACGGGATGGGGGGAAGCCACCATTGGCGGGTTCGGATATCTCTACATCGGAACGTGGAATACGCAGCAGGTTGATATCAACGCACTCGACATTGCGTTAGCGCGTTTTCGCGATGCACCCGGATTGATCATCGATGTCCGACCAAACGCGGGCGGCAGCGATGTACCGGCTTTTGCGTTTGCGAGTCGCTTTGCCAGCAAGCCGCAGGTGGTCTCGTACGTCCAGGTGCGCACCGGTAATCGCCACGACGATCTGGGCGCTCCAGAGGCACGCGTAATCGCTCCACGAGGTGCGTGGCAGTTCACTAAGCCCGTGGTGGTCCTGGCCGGTCGCGGTGGCTTTAGCGCCAATGAGAGCTTTGTCGCCGCGATGAGCACGTTGCCGCAAGTCACGGTAATTGGCGATACCACGGGAGGCGCGTCCGGCAACCCTGGGCGTTTCGCCTTGGGTAACGGCTGGTGGTTTACAGTGCCGCGCTGGATAGAGTATGGCCCCGACAAGCAAGCCATCGAATGGAAAGGCATTGCGCCAAGCGTGTTGGTACCCTGGACTCCGATGCTGTATTTCAGCGATCGTGACCCATTAATCGACACTGCGGTTGGTATGCTGGGTGAGCGAAACGCGCTCGATCGAGTCGCCCCCCCCGGTGGACACCTGAAGTAGCGCTGACAGCAGCTGCAACGCTTTTGTGGTACGTGGTGTCCAAACGAGTGCCGAGGTGACTATCGACAATCGAAATTCGAGCACAGCCGGCCTGCTTCGCCTACCTGTTCCCGCCCTCTCATGCGTACAATTTCTGCCAACCAACACGTCGCGACAAAATTGTTGCGACAGTTCAGAAACGCCGGAATGATGCTCGTGTTTCCAGCGCTTTTTCCGCGTTTTGGTGGGCCCTCGGCCAGGTTGATTTGCGACATCACTTCACCGCACGCCGCGCGTCCGGCCGCATCTGCCCCGGCAACTCCTGCAGCTACTGCAGGGACGTCAGCGAAGCCTGTTGAAGCACCACAACCAACGCTCAAGGGTCGCGGCGACCGCAGCTGGACCGAAGTTGCAGCCGACGCAATTTCGGCTACAGGCGCGGAGATTTGGGCACTCCGACTACGTATGTCACCGGCATCGGAGCACGCCCACGAGCCTCAGCAATCGTCCATTCATAGTGCAGATCACTCAACCTGCTAAGTAGTTCGCGCAGCTCTTCGGTCGTGTAAGTGCGCAGGCACGACACGATACCGTCAAATGAAACCACAAATGGAATGACGGGCACCAGATAAGTCAGCGCCAATCGCGACCATCTGAAAGGCCGAATGAAGGGTGTTGCCAGCCAGACGAACATTGGCGCCAACAACATGAAGAGAATTGCGCGCACGCTTCGGCGCGTCACTTCTGCAATAAAAATTGCATCGCCATTTGCTGCGAGATTTCTGAGCAGTAACGCCGCTTGCGCCGGCTGGAAATGGTGAAACGATGAAAACAGCGTACGCATTCCGCGCATACTGACAGTGTCGCGTTCAACGTCAATTGGTTCCGATCGAAAATGCACGTGCGCATTGCCCGCAGAAACGGTGGCGAACGCATCGTGATTTGGGAAAAGATCGGTCAACGTTACTTCCAGTTCCGGCGGCGCTCCCGCCTTTACCAGCGCCGCTCTCATTTCGGGCCACGGGCCACCGCCACCTGAGCACAGATCAACAACCTGTGACTGGCCGAGCGCGGCCAACGCCGCAGCCAAGGCCGGTATCACCGGACCATACGCATTTCCGGTTCGAATGATAAACTGCAGATAGGCAGTCGCTCCGTCGCGCACGGCGTGCGGGCAGTTCCCGAAATCGAGCAATTCGAACGCATGAATGCGGCGCGGAAACAACATGCCGCAAACCTATCATTGGAAACCGTTTTCTTGATAGACTCACCGAACACTCCCATCTGGGATGATCCGCAGTGGGGAGACGCCGCTTGGACATCGTTGCCTGTTCTTGACAGCGACAAGCACTGTTCAACTTGCGTGATTGGTCTTGGTGGTTCGGGGCTCACAGCGATAGACGAACTCCTCGACAGGGGTGACGACGTTCTTGGCGTCGATGCGTACGACGTTGGCGCGGGCGCTGCGGGAAGAAACGGAGGATTCCTCCTGGCAGGTGCGTACGACTTTTATCACGATGCAGTGCGATTGCATGGCGCAGTACGCGCGCGCGCGATTTACCGCGCTACTCTACAGGAAATTCAGCGCATCGCGGCCGCCACTCCGCATTCAGTGCGCTTTGTTGGCTCACGGCGACTTGCCGCTTCGGAATGGGAAATTGACGACTGCAAAAAGCAATTGATCGCAATGCAGTCTGACGGTTGGCAAGCGGAATGGTATGAGGGTGACGATGGCATCGGATTGACACTGCCCAGCGATGCGTCGTTCAATCCGTTGGTGCGCTGTCGTGCGTTGGCCAATCTCGCACGTTCCCGAGGTGCGCGTTTGTTTTCGCAATCTGCAGTAACTGAAATATCTGCCGGGTGCGTCGTTACTTCGCGCGGCACCATTCACTGTCAGCGCGTCATTGTTGCAGTCGATGGCAAGCTCGAACAAATCCTGCCCGAGTTAGCGGGTCGTGTGCGCACCGCGCGACTACAAATGCTGGCGACTGAACCAACGGCCGAACGCATCGTGCCCTGTCCGATGTACTATCGCGAAGGCTATGAGTATTGGCAACAGCTCCCAAACGGCTCAATTGCGATTGGCGGCTTTCGCGACAAGGCAATGGAAAACGAGTGGACCCTGGACACAAACCCGGCGAATCCCATTCAGCGATTGCTCGAGCAGTTTCTGCGTGACAAACTGGGAGTGCAGGCCCCAATAACGCATCGATGGGCGGCGTCGGCCGGATACTCGAACACCGGGCTGCCGGTGCTGGGGAAAATTCGCGACGGCGTGTGGGCCATTGGGGGGTATAGTGGTACTGGCAACGTTATCGGCGCATTGTGCGGACGCGCAGTAGTTGCTCTTGCGCTGGATGGGGATGCGTCACAGGCCCGCCTGTTGGTGCCGCTTTCACAGGAATAGGTTCATCAGTTGCGTTCTTCACGACTTCAAGAGAGCCGCTATGCGTTGGACACCCGGTGGTAGTGATAAGAATCTCGAAGATCGCCGCGGCGAGTCCGGGGGCGGGGGCTTTCGCGGTGGCGGCGGAGGCCTGAAACTCGGCCTCGGCGGCACCGTCGTTGTGCTCATCCTGAGCCTGGTGTTCGGAAAGGATTTCACCTCAATGCTTGGTGACGGCAGTGGTGACCCAACTACGACATCAGGAAATCCAATTGCACCGGCAGCTCGCGCCACCGGGCCCATTCAATCGAGTGCATCGGAAGACACGCTCGTTCAATTCGTGAAGTTCTTGCTGAATGACACCCAGGACACGTGGCGACAGACATTTGCGGCCAGTGGCAAGAACTATCGTGACGCGAAGCTGGTGTTGTTTCGCGATGGCATAGAGTCGGCGTGCGGTTTTGCTGAAGCGGCAACGGGGCCGTTCTATTGTCCGGGGGATGAACGAGTCTACATCGATTTGGGTTTCTACAACGAACTGAAAACGCGATTTGGCGCGCCCGGCGATTTCGCGCAGGCGTACGTTTTGGCGCACGAGTTCGGACATCACGTGCAGAAGCTATTGGGCACGGAAGCTGCGATGCGTCGCGCGCAGCAGCAGCGCCCTGATCAACAGAATGCGCTCAGCGTGAAGATGGAATTGCAGGCCGATTGCTACGCGGGGGTATGGGCGTTCTCTGCGCAAAAACGCGATCATCTCGATATGGGCGATGCGGAAGAAGGGTTGGCGGCCGCGGCATCAGTTGGCGATGACCGACTGCAGCGCATGGCGCGCGGCCGAGTGAATCCGGAATCGTTTACGCACGGAAGTTCGGCGCAGCGCGTGGACTGGTTCAAGCGCGGATTTGCTCGTGGCTCGACCAGCGATTGCAACACCTTCGGCAACTAGTTCTCAATTCACGCCTTGGCAATTCATGTACATCCCAACGTCATTCCTGGAAGAAGACAAAGGCACACTGCTTTCGTTCATGCGCGCGCACAGTTTTGCAACATTGGTGTCGGTTGTCGACGGAGCGTTGTTCGCGTCGCATATTCCGCTGGCGGTTGAAGAACGCGGCGACGCAATTGTGTTAACGGGGCACGTGTCGAAGGCCAATGCTCATGTGAAGGCGTTTTCAGGTGAGAACGCATTGCCCACGCTCGCAATTTTCACCGGGCCGCATGCGTACGTAACTCCAACAGCGTACGAAGCTCGCGAAAGCGTTCCTACGTGGAACTACATTGCAGTGCACGCGACGGGCGTTCCGACTGCGGTGCATTCCGTGACGGCGCCCGAGGCCATGCAGGAAATGCTGGAGAAAATGATCGAACAGCATGACGCGTCGTACGGCGAACAGTGGCAGGAACTGTCAGCGAAGTATCGCGACGGCATGATGCGTGGCATAGTTGGATTCGAAATGCCAATTGTTCGCCTGGAAGGCAAATACAAGTTGAGCCAGAACAAGCATGCGCACGATCAGGCGGCGGTGGCGGCGATGCTTGAGCAAAGTGACGACGAGCAAGCGCGTGTGGTAGCGAAAGAAATGCGTATGCGGCAAGTTGGATAATGCAGACTTCAAGTGTTTCCACCTCAAAATATCGTCGCACACTTCTCGCAATCGCGAGTGCATCAATTTGCCTGATGGCTTTCAGTGTTGTCGCATCAGCCCAGAGTCGCGGGGGGCCGCCACCAGCGAAGGGTCTTCCGCCAATGCCGGTCGTGCCACCGGAGTTACGAGCAAAGCCTCCTCAATCGCTGAGCGAGCGCTTTGCGGACCGCAACGAACGCGCGCTTCTTGCATTCCAGTATTCGCGCTGCATGCTGGCCACCATTGTCGCGGGTCGCACCGGAAAAATCGGAGCAATACCTTCTGGCGATTTGGCAATTTGCATTCGACAGAAAGGTGAATGGCGGGGTGTTTTCGGGAATTTTGACGAATCAAAAACGGGATTCGCCGTTCACTTGCAGTATTCGATGCTGGGCAACGGAACAGTGGTCAAATCCCTTATCGATACGGCTCTGGTTGCGGGTGCGGCGCGTGCATTGGTGCGAGCCTCTTCAATTCCTTTCCCCGGAAGTCCGGCGCACGAGTTCTTGCCGGTCATTCTTCAGCAGAAGGGATTTTTTGAACTGTGGTTTCTTTCAGCACAAATGGACCCGACGCATGGAGTCATCGGTGGTGATTCGCTCATTCAGTTGAGTGTTGATGGCCAGAAGGAGTTGGGACACTCCAAGAGCGCGCCATTGGCACGCAAAATTGAAGTGACGCCCGGTGAAGAGTTCGTCATACAAAGTAGTGAAACTGATATACCAACAATCAGTGAGCTGATTGCCGGTAACGCAGCGGCAGGAATAGTTAACAAACTGACGGTTCGCACACTTCATTGGGATTGGGTGCGCACTCGTTCAGAGCCAAAGTGGCGGCGTATTCCACTCTCTTCCTGACTTTCACGTCGTGCCGGAAACTCCCTCACAATCGTTGCAGCAGGCGAGAGTGCGTCAGTCTGACAAGCTCGAAAGCATTGCACGTTTGGCAGGCGGTATTGCGCACGATTTCAATAACCTTCTCACCTCCATACTCGGCTACGCCGAACTACTGGATGGTCAGTTACAGCAACGCGGAAACGTTGATCTGGAACGCAGAGACCTGAAGGAAATTCGTCTCGCTGCCGAACGCGCGCGACAACTCACGCAGAGACTGTTGGCGTTCTCTCGCCGCCTTCCGGTTTCCCCGCGCATTGTTGATGTGAACATGCTCGTGACTGGCATGGAACGGCTGCTGCGAAAATTGATGGGCAATGAAATTGAACTGGTCCTGGTGTTGTCGGCGGAAACGGGAACAGTGGTGGCCGACCCAACCCAACTCGAACAGCTGCTATTGAACCTTTCAGTGAATGCAGCCGATGCCATGCCCGCGGGTGGAACGCTCACGTTGCGTTCGCGACGTCGCATTGTCGGTGTCGATGAAATGTTTGACGGCGTTGTGATTGGCCAAACAGAACTCGCGCGCGGCGAATATATCGAAATATCTGTAGCGGATACCGGCGCTGGTATGTCGCCGGAGTTTGTTCAGCACGCGTTCGAACCATTTGTGACAACCAAAATTAGTAACCCAGGTAGTGGCCTCGGACTTTCAACTGTGTATGGGCTGGTCACTCAGGCACGCGGTGCCGTGGTCGTTAACAGCGCCGAGGGACGTGGTACGGTGGTACAGGTATTATTACCGTTGGCGCGTCAATCCGTTGAGGATATCGCCGACAACATGCGGGGTAATGTTTTGGGGGGTAACGAAGTCATTCTGCTGGCTGATGACGATGTTGATTTTCGCACGCTGAGTGCGCACACGTTGCGAGAAGCCGGCTACGAAGTAATTACGGCGGACGACGGTGTGTCGGCACTTGAGATGGTGGCGGAGCACAGTTTGCGCATTGATCTCGTCATCACCGACGTGGTTATGCCCAGGCGCAACGGTTGGGAAGTTGCCGAGGCGATTCAGGCAGAGCGTCCCGACGCGCGCATTCTGTTTGTGTCGGGTTTTGCACCAAGCACACTCACGCCACTGCACTTACCCGAGCGCGGTTTTCCCTTTCTGGCAAAACCGTTCACGCCATCCACGTTGCTCTCGCGCGTGCGCGATTTGCTCGATGCGTCACCCAAAATGCAATCGTCGTGACCGCCGAACGCAGCCGTTCACTCACAATTCGATCGGCCGTTCGCGCAGACGTACCGCTCATCCTTCAGTTCATTCGCGGCTTGGCTGAGTACGAGAAGCTTGCCAACGAATGCGAAGCCACTGAAGAAAAACTCGATCAATCGCTGTTCGGTTCGCGCCCGGGCGCCGAAGTTGTCATTGCATTTCAGAGTGAGGCTCCTGCCGGTTTCGCGCTTTTCTTTCACAACTATTCCACGTTTCTGGCGATGCCGGGACTGTATCTCGAGGATCTGTTTGTCGATCCGGCGCATCGTGGATATGGTGTTGGGCAGGCGTTGCTTTCGCATCTGGCCGCATTGGCAATTGAACGGGGCTGCGGGCGTTTGGAATGGTCAGTACTCGACTGGAATGCCGACGCTATTCGCTTTTATGCGCGACTGGGCGCTCGCGCAATGACTGACTGGACCGTATATCGTGTGACCGGAGAAGCGCTGACGAAATTGGCCGACCAGGGAGCGAGCAGGGCGGCGCCCGAGCCGAGCTAGTTGGTCGAGCGCTCACTTGTTGGTTGCGTCCGCCGGCACGAGCGCCGCGTATCTCAAGAACCTCACCCTTACGTTTGCAATTGATCATGACCAAACGCGTTTCGCAGTTTGCACTGTTGATATCGGGTACGTTGCTCAGTGCCATTGTCGCGCTGCCGCATAGCGCCGGTGCACAACGTTTGCGCGTTGCACCGGCGGTGCGGTCGTACGTAAAAATCGACACGGCAATTCTCGCGCTCACGAACGTTCGCGTGATTGATGGCACGGGTGCCGCCGCGCGCGAAGGGCAAACAATTATCGTGCGCGACGGAAAAATTGCGGCGGTGGGCGCGGCTGCCACTGTGCAAATTCCGGCGGGCGCGCAAACAATCAATTTGCAAGGCAAGACGGTCATGCCCGGGCTGGTAATGGTGCATGAGCACTTGTTCTATCCGACCGGGCCCGGCGTGTACGGAAATTTTGCGGAGAGTTATTCGCGTTTGTATCTCGCCGGTGGCGTCACCAGCATGCGTACCGGCGGCAACATGGGCGGTTTTCACGATATCGAATTGTCGAAGGCCTCGGCCGCGGGCGATCGCGCTGCGCCGTTCATCGACGCGACGGCGCCGTATCTCGAAGGGCAGGGACTTGGCTTGCTGCAAGTGCGCCCGCTAACCGACGCCGCCGACGCGACACGCCAGGTGAACTACTGGGCCGACATGGGCGCGACGTCGTTCAAAGCGTACATGAACATTTCGCGTGAAGAGTTGGGCGCCGCAATTAAGGCAGCGCACGCGCGCGGTTTGAAAGTCACGGGCCACTTGTGTTCGGTGACGTACAGGGAAGCCGCCGATCTTGGTATTGATGATCTCGAACACGGATTTTTTGCCGCGAACGACTTCGTTCCGAATAAACAACCCGATAAATGCGTTGCGCGCGGCGGCGCAGCACAGACTACGGTAGCCGCAATCGATGCGAAAAGTCCCGAAGCGCAAGCGCTGTTCAAATATCTCATCGCGAAAAACGTTACCCTCACGTCGACACTGACAATTTTCGAGACATTCACTCCGGGGCGCCCCATATCGCGCGGACTCGACATGTTGTTACCTGAGTTAAAGGCCACGTATGAACAACGCTACGAGGCAACACAAAAACAAACGAACTCGAATTACGCCAAGCTGTTTCCGAATGGCATGGCAATGGAACTTGCCTTTGCCAAGGCAGGTGGCACACTGGTTGTTGGCACCGATCCAACGGGCGGCGGTGGACTTGTCGCCGGCTTTTCCAATCAACGCGCGCTCGAACTGTTGGTGGAGGCTGGATTCACGCCGCTTGAAGCCATAAAAATTGCAACACTGAACGGTGCGAATTATCTCGGTCGCGGATCGTTAACCGGTTCAATTGCAGTCGGCAAACTCGCTGACATGGTTGTAATCAACGGCAATCCGGCCATGCAAATTTCCGACGTGCGCAATGTCGAAACAGTTTTTCGTCAGGGTATTGGCTTTGATCCCGCGGCGCTCATTGAATCGGTGCGCGGCAAAGCTGGCTTGTTCTAGAATCACGCGCATTTCCTACTCAAAGCATCGTCCAATTTCTCAACATGTCAGATAAAAAACTCGGCATCGGTTTTGTTGGTTCAGGCTTTAACGCGCGTTTTCACATGCAGGCGTTTCGTGGCGTGCGCGACGCCGACATTCTGGGCGTCTGGAGTCCAAACGCAAAGAACGCGGCGTCGGCGGCGAAGTACGCGCGCGATCTCGACGTTGGTGAAGCGAAGGCGTACAAAAGCATTGCTGAAATGGTGGTCGACCCGAACATCGATGCGATTTGGTTGAACGGACCGAATCAAGCGCGCATTGAAAACGTGAAGGAAATATGTGACGCGGTAACATCAGGCAAAGGAACGCTCAAGGGCCTCGCGTGTGAAAAACCGCTGGCGCGCAGCGTCACCGAAGCGAAAGAAGTGTTGCGCATGGTTGAGAAGGCGGGCATCAAGCATGGCTACCTCGAGAACCAGGCGTTCGCACCACAAATCGCAACCGGCCACAACCTGTTGTGGAAGCGAGGTGCTGCGACAACCGGTCGTCCGTACCTTGCGCGCGCGGCCGAAGAACAC